>NZ_CANCWN010000002.1:0-157569 GCF_947381485.1 Limosilactobacillus avium
TTACTTTTGTTTGTGGTTATTCAAAAGTCTATCACAAATGACTTTTTTATTTTTCTAACTTAATTTTACAAACCGCGAGTAATAAAAAGTGATGGTGGTGTCCATCTGTTGAGCACCACCATCACCTTTTGGATTGGTTGATATTAGGTGAATTAAATTGGTTAAAAGCTAGTTGTTATCTTCAACCCCAGTGCCTTCGTAGCAGCGTTCAAGGAGTTCTTTGAGCTGGCTAACGAGTGGCTCAACAGGGTTAGTAGTTGTACATTGGTCTTCGTATGCGAGGACAGCAAGCTGGTCAACGACCTTGTCGAATTCCTCCCGGGTTACCCCGTTGGCCTTCAGACTCAGGGTAACGCCACATTCATGGGCAACGTCAATGTACTTTTGGGCGTATGCATCTGCCAATTCTTCATCATTCTTGCCTTGGAGGCCGATGAAGCGGGCAATATCAGCGTAGTCCTTCGTTGCGTGGTACGTTTCGTAGTGTGGCCAAAGAGCTAGTTTCTGTGGCCGTTGGGCGTTGAAACGAATAACCTGTGGCATTGCGATGGCAATCAAGAGACCGTGGGGAAGACCAAAGGCACCACCCATCTTGTGGGCCAGGGAGTGCGTAATCCCCAGGAAGGCTTGACCAAACGCCATTCCGGCCATCGTGGAGAAGTCGTGCATCTTCCGCCGGGCTAACTTATCACCCTTAACGGACTTCGGCAGGTATTCCATTGCCCCCTTAATGGTTTGCAGTGACCAACCACGCGTGTAGTCGGTTGCCATTACGGAAACGTAGGATTCAGTGGCGTGGCAGAGAACATCCAGACCGGTGTAGGCGGTTGTCTTAGCCGGAACAGTTTCCACAAATTGGGAGTCAACAATGGCGATGTTCGGTGTTAATGCGTAGTCCGCCAGTGGGTACTTGACGTGGGTCTTGGAGTCAGTGATGACCGCAAATGGGGTAACTTCGGAACCCGTTCCGGAAGTAGTTGGGATCCCAATCAGTTGGGACTTTTCAGGCTTCTTGATTTGGTAAGCCCGCTTCCGGATATCGAGGTACTTCTGCATTACACCGTACCAGGAAGTCTCGGGGTGTTCATAGAACATCCACATTGCCTTGGCAGCGTCCATCGGTGACCCCCCACCGAGAGCGATAATGGTGTCCGGCTTGAAGTCGTTCATCATTGCGACCCCTTTTTCAACCGTGTTAGTTGATGGGTCTTCTTCAACGTCATCGAAGACCAAGAATGGGGTTTCGTTTTGCCGCAACCGGAGTTGGTCAATGACCCGTTGAACATAGCCCCGCTTGCTCATTCCAGGACCGGTAACGATAAAGGCCCGGTTAATGTTTGGAATGTCGCGCAACTCTTTTAGCGAATTCCGCTGAAAGTAGACTTTTGGGGGGATCTTGACCCACTGACGGTTTTCACGCCGCTTGGCGATTACCTTGATGTTTAAGAGGTCCCAGTCGGTAACGTTGTGGGAAACAGAGTTACCACCGTAAGAACCAGTCCCCAAGGTCAGTGATGGGGTCATGTTGTTGTAGATGTTCCCAATTCCACCAATTCCGGATGGGGAGTTAACGATGATCCGGGAGGCCCGCATTTCGAGCCCATACTTGGTTGCCAGGTCATCATCCAGGGTGTGGATGGCGGCGGTGTGACCTTCACCACCGTAGTGAAGAAGTTGCCGGCAGATATCAAAGGCGTTTTCACGGGAGCTTGCCCGGTACATGGTCAGAACAGGGGACAGCTTTTCGGCGGACAGTGGGTAGTCGTCACCAACACCATCAATTTCGGCAATTAAGACCTTGGTGTTGTCAGGGACGTTTTTCAGGCCACACATGTCAGCAATGGCGTTGGCCGAGCGTCCGGCAATTGGCCCCCGGACTTGGTGACGCTCGGGATCGATAAAGCCATCAGAGAAGGTTTGCATTTCGTCTGGCTTAACGAAGTAGCAGTTCCACTTCTTGAATTCTTCCTTAACCTGGTCGTAGATTTCGTCGTCAACAACAACCGAGTTTTCTGATGCACAGATCATCCCGTTATCGAAGGTCTTGGACAGGACAATGTCGTAAACGGACCGTTCGATGTTAGCTGACTTTTCAATGTAAGCCGGGCCGTTACCAGGACCCACCCCTAATGCCGGGTTACCGGAACTGTAGGCAGCCTTGACTAGGCCGGGACCACCAGTAGCCAGGATGGTGGCAATATTAGGATTTTGCAGCAGGGCGTTGGTATTTTCCCGACTGCACCGTGGAATCCATTGAATCATGTCCTTTGGGGCACCAGCCTTTTCAGCGGCCGCCTGAAGAATCTTCGCGGTCTTTACAGATGATTGAAAGGCCTGCGGGTGGAACGAGAAGATGATCGTGTTCCGGGTCTTTGCGGAGATAATGGACTTAAAAATCGTTGTGGAAGTGGGGTTGGTAACGGGAACCACTCCGGCAATAATTCCGAGGGGATCGGCAATGGTGATTGTTTGGTCCTCATCGTTGTCTTCGATAATACCAACGGTGTGGTCATGACGAATGTTGTTCCAAATGTATTCACTGGCGTAGATGTTCTTGATTGCCTTATCTTCGGCAACACCACGGCCAGTTTCGTTAGCAGCGTCTACGGCCAGGTCCATGTGGTGCTCTTCAGCGGCCAGGGCCATTGCCTGACAGATGTTGTCGACTTGTTCCTGGGTGTAGTTACGCAACTGCTCGAAAGCTGCTTGACTCTTACGAACCAAGCCACCGATCAGTTCTTCGGCAGCCTGTTGCTTGTCTTGTTCAGTCTCTTTTTGCTCAATTTGGTGTTTCTTGGAATTTGCCATAATCAAGTTTCTCCTTCATCACTTAATGTTTGTTACCTTTTGAATATGGTTAATAATACAGGATGTTCTTATTCCTTGCAAGAAGTTTGTGATAAGATTAACAATGGTTTAAAATGATGAATTCGCTTACAAATATGGTAAATTAAGCTTGGAATGACGGCAAAAAAGATTGGTATAAATTTTGCTATGCCGGCGATTTGAGCAACCGTTTGCACAAATGATAGTGATCACTAATTCACAACAGCTTAAAATAAAAAAGCAACCGGAAAATTCCAGTTGCTTTAGTAATGTTTATTCCCGTGCATTCTTATCCTTACCGGCGTTAGGATCCATGATGTGGTAGTCATCATCCTTCATCGCTTCAACCGCTCCTAGACGGTAACCGTTACCCACTTGACTGAAGAAGTCGTGGTTAGAGGTGGAAGTTGAAATCCCGTTCATGACGACGGGGTTAACGTCCGCAGCGGTGTCAGGGAAGAGTGGGTCTTGGCCGAGGTTCATCAGGGCCTTATTGGCGTTGTAACGGATAAATACGAGGACATCGTCGGTCCAGCCAATTTGGTCATAGAGTAGGTGGGTGTACTTCTCTTCGTTGTCGTAAAGGTCGTAGAGGAAGTTGTACATCCAGTCCTTCATATCATGCTGCTGCTTTTCGGTCCGGTCGCGGAGGCCAAGTTGGAACTTGTAACCAATGTAGGTTCCGTGGACGGATTCGTCCCGCAAGATAAGCTTAATGATTTCAGCAACGTTGTTTAGCTCGTTGTGGCCAAGGTAGTAAAGCGGGGTGTAGAAACCAGAATAGAAGAGGAAGGTTTCCAAAAAGACGTTGGCAACCTTTTTCTTCAACGGGTCCTCTTCGGGGTCCAGGTACATGTTGGCAATCTTGGTTGCCTTGTTTTGCAGGTACTCTTCCGAATCAGACCAGTCGAAGATTTCGTTGATTTCATCAGGAGTGTTCAAGGTTGAGAAGATGGTGGAGTAACTCTTGGCGTGGACGGATTCCATGAATTGAATGTTGTTCAGCACCGCCGTTTCGTGTGGGGTCCGGACATCATTCTTCAATGCGGTCAACCCCGCTTCGGATTGGACCGTATCAAGCAGGGTCAGTCCCCCAAAGACGTGACCAACAGTCCAGCGGTGGTCATCATCTAGTGCCCGCCAGTCATCCATATCATTGGAAACGGGGATCCGGGTATCAAGCCAGAACTGCTCCGTCAGCTTCTCCCAGGTTGCCTTGTCAATCATGTCGGAAACTTCATTCCAATTAATTGCCTTATATTTGTTTAGTGGTTTAAATTCTTCAAGTTTCATTTAACTAGCCGTTCTCCTTAATCAAGAATATTAATCGCCCTATAATTCGTGTAATAGCAATAAAATTGTAGCAGTCTCTTTACCGAAAATCAAATGACACAACTTTCACATTGGTTGGCACCAATTTCATCATTGTCATCTGTAAAGGTCCGGATGTAGTAAATTGACTTGATTCCGTGCTGGTATGCGTAGTGACGAAGAATATTCAGGTCACGGGTGGTCATCTTATTGGTCCGACCATTTTTCCATTCGTACAGGCCGTCCGGAATCGTCGACCGCATGAAGAGGGTCAGTGACATTGACTGGTCAACGTGTTGTTGGGCCGCAGCGTAGGTGTCAATCACCTTCCGCATGTCGATGTCGTAGGCCGACTGGTAGTACGGCATCGTATCATTGGACAGGTACGGTGCGGGGTAGTAGATCTTCCCAATCATCTTCTCCTGCCGTTCCTCGACTCGGTTAATGATTGGCGTCAGGCTGGCAGTTGAGTCGTTAATGTAGGAAGTCGACCCGTTTGGCGCAACGGCGAGCCGGTATTCGTTGTAAAGCCCGTCCTTCATAACGTCTTCCTTGAGCTTTTCCCAGTCCTTAACTCCCGGAATAAAGATTCCTTTGAAGAGCTCCTTAACAACGTCGGACTGGGGGCCCCAATCCTTTGAAGTATACTTGGCAAAGTACGAGCCATCCGCGTAAGTGCTCTTATCAAAGTTGTGGAAAGTTTCCTGTCGTTCGCGGGCAATCTCGTTGGAAGCAACGAGCGACCAGTAGTTCAGCAGCATGAAGTAGACCCCGGTAAACTCAATTGCCACCGGGCTCCCGTATTGAATATGGTGCTTGGCCAGGTAGCTGTGCAGACCCATGGCGCCCAGACCGACAGAATGGGCGAGGGCGTTCCCCCGTTTGATGCTTGGCACAACGTCGAGGTTTTCAACGTCACTGATGTGGGTCAACCCGCGCATCATTGCCCGGACGGACCGGCCAAAGTCGGGACTCTCCATCATGTTGGCAATGTTGGTGGAGCCAAGGTTACAACTGATATCGGTCCCCAGCGTTTCGTAGGATTGGTCATCAGCAACCTTGGAAGGAACCTGGACCTGGGCAATCTCTGAGCAGAGGTTGCTCATTACAATCTTACCGTCGATCGGGTTGTCCCGGTTTTCTGTATCGATGTTGATGATGTACGGGTACCCGGATTCCTGCTGGAGCTTACTGATTTCGTCTTCCAGGTCGCGGGCGTTGAGCTTCTTCTTGTGGATCTCATCATTTGCGACCATGTTGTCGTATTCCTTAGTAATGTCGACGTAGGAGAAGGGAACGCCGTAAATTCGTTCCACATCATATGGACTGAAGAGGTACATGTCTTCGTCCTTTTCAACCAGTTCATAGAACTTATCGGGAACGGTGACCCCCAGGGAAAGGGTCTTCAGCCGAATCTTTTCGTCGGCGTTTTCCTTCTTGGCACCGAGAAAGGCGATGATGTCGGGATGGAAGACGCTCAGGTAAACGACTCCGGCACCTTGCCGCTGGCCGAGCTGGTTAGAATATGAGAAACTATCTTCCAGGAGCTTCATTACCGGGACCACCCCGCTTGCCGCCCCCTTGATCTTCTTGATGGGGGCTCCCGCCTCACGGAGGTTGCTGAGGTTAATGCCGACCCCACCACCGATCTTAGAGAGCTGGAGGGCTGAATTGATGGTCCGGCCAATGGTGTTCATATCATCGGTACTTTGAATAGCAAAGCAGGAGACGAATTCTCCCCGGCGCTTGCGACCAACGTTTAAAAAGGTAGGGGTTGCCGGTTGGTAGCGCTGGTGGATGATTTCATCGGCGAGGTCCATGGCCAATTCTTCGTCCCCATCGGCGAGGTACAAGGCGTTCATGGCAACCCGGTCAATGTAGTTTTCCAGGTAGTATTCCTTGTCATTGGTCCGCATGGCGTATTGTGCATAGAATTTATAGGCCGCCATGAAGGAATGGAAGTGGAAGTCCTGGGCCTTCAGGTAGTCATACAGCTTTTCAATGAAGGAAAGGCTGTACTTATCCATGAAGCCCTCTTCGATGTAGTCGTTTTCTTCCAGCCATTCAAAGCGTTCCTTTAATGAAGAGAAATGCTTGGTGTTCGGATTGACATTGCTATTGATGAAGTCTTCTAGGGCCGCTTGATCCTTATCTAGTTGGATTTTCCCGTCGCGGGGGATGTTAACCTCATTATTGAGGTCGTAGTATTTAACTTTAGTGATGTCGATGTCAGATAAAGCCATGGTTAAAACTCACTTTCCTGTCTTTTTCAAAATTAAACCAGGCTAACAGTCGTGTGGCGAATGTAGACTGGTTAAAATAACGTCGTCGATTATGCTAACTGTTGAAGCCGGTCCGGCCGGAAACCAGAAAAGGCATTGCCGTTTGGTAGCTTTACGACTGGCGTTGCCATGAAGCCAGCGGCCTTTAACTGGTCGATGTATTCCGGCTGCTCATCAATGTTGTGCTCAACGAAGTTAATCTTGTGTTGCCGTAAGAACTTCTTGGTCATCTTGCATTGAATGCAGTTATTCTTTGAGAAAATTGTAATCATAATGGTGCCTCCCAGAGAATTATTTCGTAGTTGATGTTATTAAGTATAGCCAGAAAAAACGAAAAATCAATCTAAAAATACCATATATTGAGTCACTCTTGATAGTGAAACACAATATATGGTAATAATGGTGGGGAGCAAAGACCGTGAAACTTTTTTCCGGTTATCTAATCGCTAGATAAACTTTATCAAACTAGTTAACAATTATACACTGAATCAGAAGGATGGAGAAGATGGAAGAAGAAAAAACAAAAAAAGAATACATGCGAATGGCAATTGAAGAAGCGCACCAGGCGGCATTGCTAAATGAGGTGCCGATTGGGGCCGTCGTCGTTCATAACGGCAAAGTGATTGGCCGGGGGCATAACATGCGCGAACGGTTCCAAGATGTGACTTATCACGCGGAAATGCTGGCGATCAACGAGGCCTGCACTTTCCTCCACAGTTGGCGGCTTGAAGACTGTGACCTTTACGTCACCCTGGAGCCCTGCATTATGTGTAGCGGGGCCATCCTCAATGCCCGGATCAAAAACCTTTATTATGGTGCTAAGGACCCAAAGGCGGGGGCCGTGGATAGTCTTTACCACCTCCTTAACGATTCCCGCCTTAACCACCAGGTCAACGTTGAGAGTGGGCTCTTGGGAACGGAATGTGGGCAAATGCTCAGGGACTTTTTCCGGGCAATTCGTAAGCAACGCAAGGCGGCCCGCAAAAAACGTCGGGCAAAAGACTAGCAATTGTCGCTGATTTAGTGTAATATACTATATGCCGAAAGGCCTTAGAGCAAGGACGCGCTTACGAACCGTGTCAGGTCCGGAAGGAAGCAGCACTAAGTTTGTTGCATCTTGTGCTCTAAGTTTGAAAGATAATTAGCTGAAGCTGGAAAACTTTTCCAGCTTCTTTTTGTTCAGGGGTCGGTAACTAATGAATTTTAGGACGGCCCCTTTTTGATAGTCCAATATCGCAGAAAGCTAGTATAATATTAAAGTAACGTTTTAGACTTTGTACTATATAGAAAGGAAGCCCCGTGATGAGTTACCAAGCACTGTACCGGGTTTGGCGTCCACAGCGCTTTGATGAGTTGGTGGGTCAGCAAGTGGTCACGCAAACCCTTAAGAATGCCATTATCACCCACCAGATCAGTCATGCTTATCTGTTTGCCGGACCGCGGGGAACAGGGAAGACGTCTGCCGCCAAGATTTTTGCCAAAGCGGTTAACTGTCACCACCTAGAGGACGGTGAGCCTTGCAACAAGTGTGATATCTGTAAGGCAATCAGAAATGGCCAACTCAACGATGTGATTGAAATCGATGCGGCCTCCAATAACGGGGTCGAGGAGATCCGTGACATTCGTGATAAAGCCAAGTACGCTCCCACCCAGGCGGATTATAAGGTGTACATCATTGATGAAGTCCACATGCTGTCGACCGGGGCATTTAACGCCCTGCTTAAGACCCTGGAAGAGCCACCGGCAAACGTGATCTTTATCCTGGCAACGACGGAACCCCACAAGATTCCGTTAACCATCATCTCCCGGGTTCAGCGCTTTGATTTCCGGCGGATTTCTGCGCAGGACGCGTTTAACCGGATGAAGTATATCTTGGACCAAAAGCAGGTCGACTATGAGGAAAAGGCCTTGTGGGTGATTGCCAACGCTGCCGAAGGGGGGATGCGGGATGCGCTCAGTATCCTGGACCAGGTCCTTTCGTTCAGCGATAACCAGGTAAAACTCGACGACGCCTTAGTGGTCACCGGGAGTGTTACCAAACAGCTCTTGGAAAAGTACTTCTTTGAAGTCAGTGGGCACGAAAGCGCGGCTGCTTTAGATACGATGAAGGATATCCTCGGCCAGGGGAAGGACGGCCAACGTTTCATTGAGGACCTAATCTCCTTTATCCGGGACATCCTCCTCTACCAGGAATCACCCAAACTTATCATGGTTGAGAGTACCGGCCTGAAAGACGAGGACTTCCAGAAGATGAGTGCTGCCGCCTCCGCAACGACTCTCTACCAGATGATTGACGAGTTAAATGGCATCCAGGAGGAGATGCGCTTTACCACCCACCCGGATGTTTACCTGGAAGTCCTGACGGTTAAGCTCGCCCAGGTCAGTGTCCAGGGTGGTGCCCAACAGACTCCGCCAAGGCAAGCGACGAGCGGACCATCCACAGGCGACCAGGCTGATAAGCAAGCTGTTTCCCAGCTCCAAGACGAGGTTCGCCAGCTTCAGGCAACGGTTAAGAAACTACAGAGTGAGTTGAATACCAAGGGTTCGACCGTTACCAAAGCGGCCCCCCAGCAGCCGCGGGTTCAGCAGCATAATGTTGAGGTTAAGCTCAGCGCAATCAACCCCGTTTTGGGGAAGGCCACGCGCCGGGACCTGGTTGAAATTCAGGGCCTGTGGCAAGAACTACTGTCAAAGCTCAGCGTTCCCCAGCGGTCGCTTCTGCACGTTTCTAAGCCAGTGGCGGCAAGTAAGGACGGGGTCATCGTTGCCTTTGACTACGCCTTCCTTTTCCAACAGGCGATGGATGACGAGGCCCTGTTGACGAGCATGGAGCAAGGCCTCCAGGAGCTGACTGGCGAGGAACGCCGGGTAGTGTTTGTCCCTAAAGATAAGTGGCCAGCGATCCGGCGGGAATACATTAAGGAGCATGGCCTCGATAAGCGGGGGTCAGCACCGCGTCCGACGCCGGCCAAGCAAGATACTGCTCCTGCCACGGCCCCGGAGACGGCTCCGGCGGACCAGCCGGCACCAAGTGATGCTGGTTCAGCATCGGCGCCAGCAGACCCGGTAACGAAAGCCCAGCAGCTATTTGGTGAAGACATTGTTAAAGTAGAAGATAATTAATAGTAAAGGATGATGTAATTATGATGCGCGGAATGAACATGCAACAGATGATGAAGCAGGCTAAGGCTATGCAAAAGAAAATGATGGCGGAACACGAAGAACTGGCCAAGCAAGAATTTGTTGGCAAGGCCCCAGACGACATGGTGACAGCCACCTTCAATGGTGATAAGCAACTCCTCGACCTGAAGATCAACAAGGAAGCGGTTGACCCAGACGACATCGATATGTTGCAGGACCTGGTAGTTGCCGCCGTTAACGACGGGATGAAGAAGGTTGACGCTGCCACCCAACAAAAGCTGGGTAAGTACACACGTGGCATGGGGATGTAACTAGATGCAGTACCCAGAACCACTAGCAAAACTGATTGAAAGTTATACTAAGCTTCCTGGTATTGGGCAAAAGTCAGCTACCCGCCTGGCATTTTACACGCTGGGGATGGAAGAGGATGACGTCACCGACTTCGCCAAGTCCTTGTTGGCCGCCAAGCGTGACCTGCATAATTGCAGTATCTGTGGCAATATTACGGAAGACGATCCCTGCCCAATCTGCCGAGACAAGAGCCGTGACCGCACTAAGATCCTCGTTGTTGAGCAGTCACAGGACGTGATGGCGATGGAGCGGATGCATGAGTACCATGGATTGTACCATGTCTTGCACGGGGTCATTTCTCCGGTCGAGGGTACCGGGCCCGAGGATATTAACGTTGCGAGTCTGATCAAGCGCCTGCAAAAGAATGAAGAAGTTAAGGAAGTCATTATTGCTACCAACGCCTCCTCAGACGGCGAACTGACGGCCGGCTACTTGGCAAAGCTGATCAAGCCCGCTAAGATCAAGGTTACCCGTTTGGCCCACGGCTTGTCGGTCGGTGCGGATATTGACTATGCGGATGAAATGACCCTTTTCAAGGCAGTTCAAGGACGAACGGAGATGTGAGAGAGTGCTATTTGGTCGCCGAAAAGATCGGGTTGCCCAGTTGCGCAACCAGCGTTTACTAAACGCTATTTATGACACGAAGGCCAGCTGGGACCATGCTAAGGAAACTGAGCGGGCGGTCTATGAAGCCAACGTTAACAGCGAGCTTCGTGACCGCACCAAGATTCAGGAGCAGAAGTACTTATACCTTTATAAGATTGCCCGGAAGTATAAAGTCCATGGCCAACTTAACCATGGTGTCATTAGTCGTTAGGAACAGGTGAAAACAGAATGCAAGGAAAGTTCATATCTTTTGAAGGCCCAGATGGCGCAGGGAAAACGAGTGTCCTCCGCCAGATTCAAGCGGACCTGGAGGACCAGCTGGGAAAAGACCGGGTTGTATATACCCGGGAACCAGGTGGGGACCATATTTCTGAACAGATTCGCCAGCTCCTTTTTAATGCTGCTAATGGCGACATGGACGGGCGGACAGAGGCCCTCCTGTTCGCTGCTAGCCGGCGTCAGCACGTCATTTCGGAGATCCTGCCGGACTTAAATGCTGGTAAGGTGATCCTCTGTGACCGCTACGTTGATAGTTCAGTTGCTTACCAGGGAGCTGGCCGGCAGTTGGGTGAAAAGGAGATTTGGCAGTTAAACCAGTTTGCAATTGATGGGGTAATGCCGGAACTCACGGTTTACCTGGACATCGAATCGGAAATTGGCCTCCGCCGGATTGCAGAGCACCGGTCAGACCAGGTTAACCGCCTTGATAAGGAAAAACTGGCCTTTCACCAGGCGGTTCGCCAGGCCTACCTCCGCCTATACCACAATGACCCAGACCGCATTAAGCTGGTTGATGCCAGCCAACCGCTTGATAAGGTAATTACAGACGTGCGGCAGGTCATTCATACGCGTTATCCCGACCTATTTTAAGAAGATCTAAGGAGTGATTACTATGAAGATGATTATTGCCATTGTGCAATCCAAGGACAGCAATCGCTTACGAAAAGCATTTAACAAGGCCGAAATTCAGGTGACCCAGTTATCAACAACGGGGGGCTTCTTGCGTGAAGGAAACGCCACCTTCTTGATTGGGGTCAAGGATGAAAAGGTCCAACAAGTGCTTGACATCATTAAGAAAAATGCCGAGTCACGGGAACAATACGTCACTTCTCAGATGCACATTGACGTCGAGGGCGGTTCGGCCTTTCCTGTTAATGTCCGCATCGGTGGTGCCACCGTTTTCGTGATGCCGGTGGAACAGTTTCTCAAGTTTTAAGTAGGTGGTATTGGTGAACGCAGCGGAGGTAACCCGGGCAGAGCAACTTCAGCCCGTTTTGATTAGTCAGCTCAAACGGGTAATCAAAAATAAAGAATTGGCGCACGCCTACTTGTTAGTGGGGCCGAGTGGCTCCGGCAAGGAAACGGTGGCCCGTTGGCTGGCACTGCGGCTATTTTGCCTGCACCCGGTTGACGGGGAACCCGACGGCACCTGTCCGGAGTGCCAGCGCATTTTGAGTGAAAACCATCCCGACATTGTCCTTGCCCAGGCTGAGGGGCGGCAGATCAAGGTCGACACCATCCGGCGCCTGAAAAGTGAGTTTACCAAGAGCGCCATGGAGGGCAATAAGAAACTTTTCATTATTAAGGATGCCGAAAAAATGACCACGAGTGCGGCAAATAGCCTGTTGAAGTTCATCGAGGAGCCGGGTCCCGGAATCTACATCCTGATGTTGACGACCAACAAGAGTGCCATCCTGCCGACAATTCAGTCGCGGACCCAGGTGCTTGAAATGGCCCCCCTGAACCGGCAGGAGTTGCTCAGTGCCCTGCAAAAACAGGGGGTAACAGAGAAAAAGGCCCGGATTGCAATTGGCCTAACAGACTCGGTAACGACGGTGGTGGACTGGTGCAAGGATGGTTGGTTCGACCAGACCGTTGCCGGGATTCTCCAGTGGTACCACCAGGTTAGCCAGGGTAAGATGATGGCCTTTGTTGGCGTGCAGACGGACCTGGTCAAGCTAGGGGCCCACAATCGGGACCACCAGCTCGTCTTACTTGACCTGGCAGCCCTGATTTGGCGGGATACCCTCTTGGCAGCAAACGGAATTGAGGACCAGAACCGCTTTCACTTTGTTGAAGAATTGCCGGCGATTAAATCCGTGGGGCAGCACTGTTCGATGGCCGACCTGCTGGCGGTTAGCCAGTTAACCCTGGCCCCCCGCCACTACTTAGAGCAAAACATTAGCTTTCAAAATATTTTTGAAGAATTGACGATTCGCATTGTCCAGGCATTGACAGATTAATGGAGGCGCGATCATGAACGATGATCAGCAGCGAAACAGCATTTATGATAGTTTAGGGAAGCTCAGCAACCAGCTGGGTGAGATGACGAGCGAATTGGCGGACTTGAAAACGCAACTGAACAACGTCCTGGCCCAGAACGCGGAACTGACGATTGAAAACAACCACCTCCAGCAGGCAATCAAGAAGCTCCGTGACCAGCGGGGGGAACAGCAGTTATCGACGGGACGGCGGACGCTTAATGAGCTTTACCACCAGGGCTTTCACGTTTGCCGGAAGCACTTTGGTGAACGGCTTGCCCCGCACGAGAGCTGCATTTTCTGTGACGAGGCGATCTTCAGTGGAATCAATGACCAACAGAAGCAATAAGGGGTAAATGGATGCAACAAATTAGTAGTTTTCAAAATAGTGATACGGGGCGGCTTTACTTGGTACCAACACCGATTGGTAACCTCGATGATATGACCTTCCGGGCTGTTAAAACCCTGCGGGAAGTGGACCTGATTGCGGCTGAGGATACCCGTCACACCCAGCAGCTGCTTAACCACTTTGAAATCGATACAAAGGAAATCAGCTTTCACGAGCACAATACGGAGCAGCGGATCCCAGAACTGATTGATAAGCTCAAAAAAGGGGTAACCATCGCCCAGTGCAGTGATGCGGGGATGCCGTCCATTTCGGACCCGGGCAAGGAACTGGTTGCTGCCGCGGTCAAAGCGGGGATTCCGGTTGTCCCCCTCCCCGGTGCCAACGCCGGCCTGACCGCTTTGATTGCCTCGGGCCTGGTTCCGCAGCCCTTTTACTTCTACGGCTTTTTGCAACGGAAGCACCAGCAGCAGGTGACCGAGTTGCAGGCAATGGTCAACCGGCCGGAAACGTTGATTTTTTATGAGGCGCCCCACCGGCTGAAGAAGACCCTTGCAACCCTGGCGGAGGTGTTGGGGGCCGACCGCCAGGCAGTTCTCGCGCGTGAACTTACTAAGCGTTATGAGGAATTCAGTCGGGGGTCACTCGGGGAGTTGCAGGCCTACTTTACTGAGCACAGCCCGCGCGGCGAGTTCGTGGTTTTGGTTGCTGGAAACCCGCACCCTCAAGAGAATACCCAGCCGGCCGATGACGTATCCCCACTGGAGCAAGTTGACCAGGAAATCGTGAAGGGCCTGTCGACCAACGCGGCGATCAAGTTGGTCGCTAAACGCAACGGCCTTAACCGTCAGCAGCTTTACCGTCAGTACCACCATATAGGAGAATGATTGTGACAGAACTTCGACAAACCGCAAATTGCTATGATATGTTGCACCAACTTAAGTACTACGAATGCACTGACACTGGTCATCCCAGCCTCAGCATGCTGATGAGCATGCTGACGATGGTTTCGGATGCCCACTCCATCTTTATGGGCCTCGACCGCCAGAAGGTTGAACAGAGTGGGGGCGCCTGGGTGGTAATCTCGTATGAGGGCCACTTAAGTACTAAGCAGCCACGTTATGGTGACCAGGTGATCCTGGGGACCCGGGCAACGGCTAGTAACGCCTTCTTTGCCCTGCGTGAGTTTTGGATGGACGACCTGCACCACCATCACTACGCCCATATCAAGGCCCTTTTTGTGATGATGAACCTGCAAAAGCGGCGCTTGATGAAAATTCCGGATGAACTCCTGGCCCCGTTTGAATCACCAGTCCAAAAACGGCTGGATAAGCCCAAAAAGCCGGGCAAGCTTTCCGGGGATTTTACCAGCCAGCAGTACCGGGTGCGGTACTACGACATTGACGTTAACCACCACGTCAATAACGCCCGCTACTTTGACTGGCTGACGGACCCTCTGGGGGCGACGTTCTTGCGCCAGCACCAACCGGTTGCCTTTACTATTCAGTACCAGAATGAGGTCCAGGAAAACGCCACGGTGGAAAGTCGCTTGGCCCGCATCCAAGATGACGGCACCACGACATCCCGACATGAGATTTGGTCCGGTGGCGAGTGCTGCACCAGCGCTGAAATTACCTGGACACCCGTGAATAATGATTAGAGAAAAGACCTTCATGGTTTAGAGTGAACCACGAAGGTCTTTTTCTGTTTAAATTGCTAATAGACAGTCAACCGGTAATTAGTAGAATAAACAAACTTTGGCGAACGCAACTTATGGGCTATAATTAAATTAGCAAGAAGCGGAGGAGGGCTAAAGTGAAACAATCGTTAATTGCCGTGATTTATCTGGAGCCTGACCGGGTAAGTCTACGAATACTAGAGTTACCAAAGTTAAGAATAGTTAATAATGTCGAATCAGGTGAACTGGTAGTTGGGACCAGTCGGGTATCCAACTACGTCGAAAACATGACCGCCATCGTCAACAATATTGATGGCTTCAAGCAGCAGATCAAGGATTACCAAGTGAAGAAAGTTTCTTTCTATGGCGCCCTGGAAGACCTTGATAAGGTAACGGCCCGTTACGTTGCTGATCAGCTGGAGGTGCGGACCGGACTGAAGATCACCTGGTTGAACAATAACCAACTGATGGCCCAGTCGATGAGCTGTGTTGTTAACCACCTGTCTGAATTTAAGAACCTCAGTAAGCACTGCCTCTACCTGGTAAGTCTGGGTCTGGATTCGTTGAGTCTGGCCTTTTTCCACCACGGAAACTTTGAAACCCTGTGGGAACTAGACCTTGGTGGGGCTCAAATCAGTCGTCTGGTTGATCGTCTCCGGCAGACGACGACCAACCCCCAGGAAATCATTCAAGACTATATCAGCAGCAAGCTTGGCTACATTGCTCCCGAGCTGATTCAAAAGAAGAAAACAACCCTGTTGATTCAAAATGCCCCCGCCCTGAGTAAACGCTACGTTAGCCGGGGGAGCCACCTGGGAGAGGTTCCCTTGGACCTGTTTGATAAGCCTGATGAACCGGTTGATCTTTTGGCACCATCGAAGGGCCTTTGGAGTGGCCTGGCGGTAGAGAACTACCGGAAGAACCTGCTCGTGCCGAACTACATGGTAATTGCTCGGGCAGCGCAGTTGATTCACCCCCAGAAGGCGTACGTTACGAATATTTCGGTGATGGATGGCTTGACCAACGGGATTGCTGTCAATAACGACCAGTCCTGCCAGCAGGTTCAGACGATGATCCGGACGTCAGCCGATGATCTAGCGCAACGCTACGGGGTCGACACGGCGCACCAACACTTCGTGACCCACTTTGCTTTGCAGTTCTTCGACCAGCTGCGGCCGATTCACCGCTTGGGTAACCACGAGCGCCTCCTGCTGGAGATTGCTTGTAAGGTTGACGATATTGGGAACTTCATCAACCAGCGGAGTCACTACCGCCACTCGGCATATATTCTCCAGGCCAACCCGTGGATCGGTCTTTCTGACGAGGATAACCAGATCATTGCGGAGGTGGCCCGCTACCACAGTGCTGAGTCACCAACCATTTTCCAGCCCCACTACCGCCGGCTTGATGATGATATCCAGCTGACGGTAGCTAAGTTGGCCGCAATCTTACGGGTGGTGGATTCTTTAGACGACTCCCGCCAGCAGAAGATTACGAAGATCAACCTCAAGTTAACGGATGACGGCCGGCTAAAAATTAAGGCAACAGCTAACGATGACCTAGTTTTGGAGAAGTGGTCGTTTAGTACAAAGGCCAAGCTCTTTACTGATGTTTATGGAATTAAACCGGTACTGATTGAGAGGGGATAATGATGTACAAAGACTTTTATAAACCAGAAAACTATGTAAACCGTGAATTAAGTTGGATTGACTTCAATGGTCGGGTCCTGGGTGAAGCCACCGACATGAGTAACCCCCTATTGGAACGGGCTAATTTCTTGGGGATTACCCAGAGTAATGTTGACGAATTCTTCATGGTCCGGGTGGCCTCACTCCACAAGCTGGCCGCGGCTAACGTCACGACGACCGATGCGTCCGGCCTGACTCCCGAAGAGCAGTTGAATGCGGTCAATAAGAAGGAACACCGGATGGTGAAGGAACGTTACGAAATCTATAACCAGCAGGTGATTCCCCAGCTGGCTGAGCAGGATATTAATATTTTGCACATTAATGACCTCGATGAAAAGCAGTACGAATTCATCAAGCGTTACTTTAATGACGAACTGATGCCGGTCTTAACGCCGATGGCTGACGACAGTTCCCGGCCGTTCCCGTTCATCTCAAATAGTTCCTTGAACATTGCCATCAGCTTGCGGCGAGACCCCGCTAGCCAACAGCACCATGGTCACGAAACTCTAGAAGGGGACCAGGAAGTTGACCGGCCCCAGGCTGAGCCTCACGATGACCGGAAGGAAGCCGACATTAAGTTTGCGACGGTCCGGGTTCCCGAAATCTACAAGCGCTTAGTGCGTTTACCGGGTGAAAATAACTTTATCCTGATTGATGAACTAATCAAGGAGTTCTTAAAGCAGCTCTTCCCTGGTTACCAAATTCTGGCAACCGCGACCTACCGGGTCATGCGGGATATGGACCTTGATGTGGCGGAAGAAGATACCTCAGACCTGTTACGGGCGGTCAAGCACCAGCTGCGGGAAAGAGAGCACGGCCAGGTCATGCGGCTAGAAGTGGAACACGATATTGATTCCTGGCTGGAAGACCAGCTGATCGACAACCTCCACGTCAGTGAGCGGTCAATTTACCGGGTTAACGGTCCGGTTGACCTGACCTTCTTGAAGAAGCTGTCGGGGAGGGTCGACGGTCATGATGACCTCCGCTACAAGCCGTTCAAGTCTTATTTGAACCCGGCATTAGACATGGAACACAACATCTTCGCGGCCATTCGTAAGCGCGACTACCTTGTTCAACACCCGTACGATAACTTTGCGGCCGTGGTTAACTTTATCCACCAGGCAGCGGTTGACCCGTGCGTATTGGCGATTAAGATGACCCTTTACCGGGTTTCCGGAAACTCACCGATCATTAAGTACCTGGGGATGGCTGCCCAGCAGGGGAAGCAGGTCACGGTCCTGGTTGAAGTCAAGGCCCGGTTTGATGAACAGAATAACGTTCGCTGGGCGCAACGACTGGAACAAATGGGCTGCCACGTTATCTACGGCCTGGTTGGGCTCAAGACCCACTGTAAGGTGGCCCTGGTAATCCGGCGGGACGAAGACGGTCTCCGTCGTTACATGCACCTGGGTACCGGGAACTACAACGACGTCACGGCCCACTTTTACACCGACATGGGGATGTTCACTTGTGACCACGAGCTCGGCGTCGACATGACTAACCTCTTTAACATGTTGTCAGGTTTTGCCCGGCCACCGTACTTCTACCAGCTACGGGTTTCCCCAGACGGAATTCGGGAGTTCATTAATCAGAAAATTGACGAACAAATTGCCGTTGCTAAGTCTGGTAACCCAGCATTGATCCGGATGAAGATGAATTCCCTATCTGACAAGCAGATTATTGCCCACCTTTACGATGCCGCTGCCAATGGGGTCAAGATCCAGCTGATTGTCCGGGGGATCACCTGCCTACGCAACGACCTCCCCGAGCTGCACGGTAACATTGAGGTCCACTCAATCGTTGGTCGTTTCCTGGAGCACTCCCGGATTTACTACTTTGAGAGTAATGGTCACCAGGAGATCTACCTGGCAAGTGCGGACATGATGACGCGGAACCTTAACCGGCGTGTTGAAGAGCTCTTCCCGGTTCGCCAAGACGACACCAAGGCCCGGGCAATTCACATTTTCGACACAATGTGGAAGGATAACGTAAAGGCCCGGGTCCTTGTGGGCGATCACTACGAGCGGATTGACCGGGGAGAAGATGCCCCGTTCTCTTCCCAGGACTACTTCGTTAAGGAAGCGGTCAGCTTAAATAAGGAGGAAACCGACAAGGAGAAAGCCAAGCGGCACTTTCCGACCGTTTTTGAGACGCTTTCGAAGCATGTTCCATCACTGCATCTGAAAGGAAAGGGAGATGCCAATGGCAAAGAAGAATAACCTCGCCGTAATCGACTTGGGCTCTAACTCCGTCCGCTTGAAAATCAGCGAGCTAATGGAGGACGGGTCCGCAGTCACTAGGCAGTACCTCAAGCGCTATGTCCGCCTGTCATCACAGATGGGGCCGGAAAAGGTGTTAAAGCCTGAACCGGTAGAACGGACAATTGCCGCTCTAAAGGAGTTTCGGATTGTTTGTAATGACTATCCGAACGCGCGAATCGTTGCGGTGGCGACGGCGGCGGTCCGTCAGGCCAAGAACCAGCAGGAGTTCCTTGCCCGGGTCAAGAAGGAAACGGGCTTTAAGATCAAGGTTATCTCCGGGGCCCAGGAGGCCTACCTGGACTATGTGGGGGTCAGTAATACCCTCCCGCTTAAGCATAGCCTGATCATTGATACCGGGGGGGCCAGCATGGAGCTGGTCGCGGTCGACAACGGTGCTGCGGAAGAAACGGTCAGTATCCCGATGGGGTCGGTGATCCTATCCCAGCGCTACCACCTCGATGACCAGATTAACGCGGCCAACCTCTTTGATGCGATGGTCGAAGTTGACGAAGCTCTGTCACACCAGCGCTGGCTGAGTCGCTTCCGCCGGACGGAAATCGTGGCTCTTGGAGGGTCAAACCGGGCCCTGGCCAAGGTCTTTCGCTGGCGCAACGCGGTCGATGGTAAGCCAGCACCGGTCCATGGTTTAACGATGACTTCGCAGACGGCGTTTGGCATCATGCACGAACTACTGGAATATAACCGGGCGGAGCGGGCCCAAATTCGTGGCATCAACACGGAACGGGCGGACGTCATTATTGGGGGCCTCCTCCCGTTGCTGGCCTTGATGCGGCAGCTGGCTATTGATGAGGTCCAGTTTAGTAATAGTGGGCTTCGTGAGGGGCTGCTATTCAAGTACCGTGAGCACGAAATCAACTTTGATTAACAGCTTTACTTAATTTTTACTAAAATTTACTGATCTTTTTAGTAAGTCTGTGCTACAATCATAGTGAAGAAAATGTAAGCGCCATTATTTGCTGGCGGTTGTTGATACAAGGAGGAGACAACATGGCAATTTTAGTTGCTGGTGGAGCTGGATACATCGGTTCCC
This sequence comes from Limosilactobacillus avium, assembly GCF_947381485.1. NCBI lineage: Bacteria > Bacillati > Bacillota > Bacilli > Lactobacillales > Lactobacillaceae > Limosilactobacillus > Limosilactobacillus avium. Next base: position 19,803 of record NZ_CANCWN010000002.1, read on the forward strand.
ACATGGTTAAAAATTTAGTTGAACATGGTGAAGATGTTGTTGTAGCTGACAACCTCTCAACTGGTCACCGGAAGGCCATTAATCCGAAGGCCAAGTTCTACGAAGGGGACATCCGGGACCGGAAGTTCTTGGACAAGATCTTTGATAACGAAGACATCACCGCGGTTGTTCACTTTGCGGCCTTCTCAATTGTTCCTGAATCAATGAGCAAGCCACTGAAGTACTTCGACAACAATACTGGTGGTATGATCACCCTGCTGGAAGCAATGCACGACCACGGAATCAAGTACATTGTCTTCAGCTCAACTGCTGCAACCTATGGTGTGCCAGAACACATGCCAATCAAGGAAACCGACCCGCAAAAGCCAATCAACCCGTATGGTCTGAGCAAGCTGATGATGGAAAAGATGATGGCCTGGGCTGACAAGGCATACGGCATCAAGTTCGTTGCCCTGCGTTACTTCAACGTTGCCGGTGCAGCTCCGGATGGAACGATCGGTGAAGACCACGGTCCAGAAACCCACCTGGTACCAATCATCCTGCAAGTTGCTCAAGGAAAGCGGAAGGAATTGAGCATCTTTGGTGACGATTACAACACCCCTGATGGCACCAACGTTCGTGACTACGTTCATGTTATGGACCTGACTGATGCCCACATCCTGGCAATTAAGTACCTGGAAGCGGGGAACAAGAGCAACGCCTTTAACCTTGGTTCATCCACTGGCTTCTCCAACAAGCAAATGCTGGAAGCTGCTCGTGAGGTTACTGGTAAGCCAATTCCTGCCAAGATGGCCCCACGGCGTCCCGGCGACCCCGACTCACTGGTTGCTGCTAGTGACAAGGCGCGGGAAATCCTCGGCTGGAAGCCAAAGTACGATGATGTTCACGACATCATTGCCACCGCTTGGAAGTGGCACTCAACCCACCCAAAGGGCTATGATGACCGCGACTAGAAAAGTAAACAGATAAATAATCAAATTGCCGGTAAAGCGCAAATGTGCTTACCGGCAATTTTTGGCTTTCCAAGGCAAAAAGCAGGCGGTTGTGATAAGATTGGTAGTGATTGAAAGGATGATTGAAATGAAAGTACTAGCCATCGACACCTCAAACCATCCGATGAGTGTTGCCCTAGTCGAAGATGATCAATTATTGGCAACGACCACTTTGAACATGGTCCGTAACCACAGTATTTATTTGATGCCAACAATTGACCGCTTGTTCAAGCTCGTTAAGTGGGCACCAACGGACATTGACCGGGTCGTTGTTGCCCAGGGGCCCGGCTCCTACACTGGAATCCGGATCGCCGCAACCACGGCGAAGACCCTTGCGGACACAATTGACGTGGACTTAGTAGGGGTTTCCAGTCTGGCAGTAATTGCCCGCAACGTTTTGCCAACCAGTAAGCAGGTCATTGTACCATTCTTTGATGCCCGGCGGGGCAACGTCTTTGCTGGGGCCTACCAGTGGGAAGAAGGAAAGCTTACCAACCAGATTGAAGACCAGCACCTGGCAATGACGACCTTGCTGGACCAACTGGCAAAGATTGAGCGGCCAGTAATTCTGGTAGGGCACATGACCAAGCGGATTAGTGACCAGTTTGAGAAATTACCAGAAAACGTCACCCTTGCTCCCCGGCCATACGGAATCCCGTCGACATACCAGCTGGCGTTGGCTGGGGAGGGCCTGCCAACGGTTAAGGAAATCGACCCGTTCGTTCCCCACTACCTCCGGATAACTGAGGCGGAGGCCAACTGGCAGAAGCTACACCCGGGAGAAACAAGAAAGAATTATGTTCGAGAAGTTTAAAAGCTGGTATCACTGTAAGGTGAACGCCCGCCGGCAACCAATATTAAAGTTTGACCGGCAGGTCGTTATGATCAGGAAACACCAGTACGTGGTTCGCCAAGTCAACGACCGCGATATCAGCTCCCTAGTCCAGATTGAGGAGCAGATTTACGGGAAGGCCCCGTGGAGCTATGCCGCTTTTCAACTTGAAATTCAGCGCCCCCACGACCGCCTGTACCTGGCAGTGGTCAATGATGGGCAGATCATCGCTTTCATGGGGATGGCGGTTGATTGGTACCACCTGGACCTCCACATTACCAATATCGGGGTGACCCCGGGTTACCAGCAGCATGGTATCGGCACCTACTTGATGCGAACAGCGATTGCTTATGCCCGTTACCTGCAGCTCCGGTCGCTGAGTCTGGAGGTCCGGGTTCACAACCTGGTTGCCCGTAAGCTCTATGAACAGCTGGGCTTTCGCGAACACCGGATTAAGCACCGCTATTACGTTGATAACCATGAAGACGCGGTTGATATGCAAGCGGATTTATTGAGCAGAGGAGGAAAATAAATAGTATGGCAGAGCGGAATTTAATTCTCGCCTTTGAAACAAGTTGTGACGAAACGAGTGTTTCCGTGATTGAAAACGGGACAAAAATTTTAAGCAACATTGTCGCAACCCAAATTGATAGCCACCAGCGTTTCGGCGGGGTGGTGCCAGAGGTGGCCAGCCGGCACCATATTGAATGGATTACCCGGTGTATTGACCAGTCTTTGGCAGAAGCCGGGGTTAGTTACGAAGACCTCGATGCGGTTGCTGTTACCTATGGTCCCGGTTTGGTGGGCTCACTGCTGGTCGGTGTGACGGCAGCCAAGGTCGTGGCCTGGGCCCATCATTTACCGCTGGTTCCAGTTAACCACATGGCGGGACACCTTTATGCTGCCCGCTTTGTGGGTGAATTCAAATACCCCCAGATGGCCCTGCTGGTTTCTGGTGGGCACACGGAACTGGTCTACATGCCCCGGGAACACGAATACGAAATCATTGGTGAAACCCGTGATGATGCGGCCGGCGAAGCCTATGATAAGATTGGTCGGGTGCTAGGTGTCAACTACCCGGCTGGTAAGACCATCGACGAATGGGCCGGACAGGGACAGGATACTTTCCACTTTCCCCGGGCAATGGAAAAGGAAGCTAACTATGACTTTAGCTTCAGTGGGCTGAAGAGTGCCTTTATCAACACCGTCCACAATGCGGACCAGCGTGGTGAAAAGCTTGACAAGAACGACTTGGCGGCCAGCTTCCAACAGAGCGTGATTGATGTTCTGGCGGAAAAGACAATGCGGGCACTGGACCGTTACCCCGTTAAGCAGTTGATCTTGGCTGGTGGGGTGGCCGCTAATCACGGCCTGCGGACCCGCCTGGACCATGACATGAAGAAGTTCCACCCGGATGTTTCAATGCTCCAGGCACCACTAAAGCTGTGCGGTGATAACGCGGCAATGATTGGCGCCGCTGGTTATATCAACTACCTGCATGGCGACCGAGCCGGTTGGGACCTCAATGCGGTGCCGGGCCTGATGTTTGACCGGATGAAGTAAAATCAATTTGATAAAAAAGGAGTCTAAGCAAAGGCGCACGTGACGCTGCTTAGACTCCTTTTAATTTTGGTAGAACTCCATTATTCATCGTTTAGAGTTGATGGACGCCAAAATATTTATCCGTTAGCCTTATTAACCGCATCGATTACGGCGTAGCGAAAACCAGCCTTCTCAAGGGCCTCAACGCCCCGGATGGTGGTGCCGCCAGGGGAGGTTACTTGGTCACGTAGTAAGGCCGGCGCTTGCTTGCTATCGGCGGCGAGTTTTCCACTCCCCTTTACCATGCTGGCAACGAGCTGGTAAGCGGTTTGCCGACTCAGACCATACTTAACGGCTGCATCGCTCATTGCGTCCATGAAGACGTCGACAAAGGCCGGACCACAGCCACCAACCACCCCGACGATGTCCAACTGGTCTTCGGGAACAACGATTAGGTCACCAAGCTGGCCGAGTGCTTTTTGAATCCGTTTCTTAACGTCTGCAGAAAGGTCTTGACCGTAAGCCAAGCCAATTGCGCCGGCGTTAACGGCAACTGGGGTGTTTGGAATGATTGCTGCTAAGGACCGGTTGGGTAGGACCTTGGCTAGGTCGGCGAGTTTAACACCCGCCGCGGAAGAAATGACGATTGTCGTTGGCTTAAGGCCGGTCAATTCGGCAGCAACCTTGGTTGTGACCGGGGCCGGAGTGGTCAGAATAACAATGTCTGGCTGGGCAGCCACCAGCTGGTCATACTGGTTGAAGAGTTTGAAGCCCAGTTCCTTTGCCAGACTACTTACCCGGGGATTTTCCGGATTCATTGCAACAATGGTGTCCTGGTGTTGGTTGACCAGTCCACGGATGATTGCTGAGCCCATGTTACCAACACCAATAATAGCGATTTTCATTTCCCACGCCTCCTTGATTAGTTACTTCCTATTGTAACTTAAAATGGCGGGGACGGGAATCATTAGTAATTGGTTGACAATTGATTAGAAAATAATTAGAATGCACTTAATGATTACAGGAAGGAGCTAAGTGATAAAGGAGAAGCGGCGGGTAATTGACCGGCCGCTTTTCACACTGATAGCAATAAAATGAGGTGACAAAATGAAAGTCAAAGTTGCATTGGCCCAGTTTAATATTTCCTTTGCGGCACCCCAAAAGAACCGTGAACGGGTTGCGGAGTTAACCGCAGCCGCGGCAAAGGAAGCGGCGGACGTGGTGGTGTTCCCCGAAATGTGGAACACTGGTTACGCACTCGACCAACTGAATGAACTTGCTGACGACCAGGGCCAGGAAACTGAGCAATTATTCTATAAACTCGCCCGGCAATACCAGGTCGGGATTGTTGGTGGCTCCGTTGCGGTTAAGGAGGGTGACCACTTCTTCAACCGCACCCTGGTAGTCGACCCCGTTGGCCAGGTCGTGGGGCGCTATGACAAGGTCCACCTCTTCCGCCTAATGAATGAGCACAAGTACCTGACCGCTGGTGACCAGGAAAACTATTTCCGCTTGGCCGGGGTGCCCAGCGCCAGTTTTATTTGCTATGACCTTCGCTTTCCTGAATGGGTCCGGACAGTCGCGCGGCATGGTGCTGACATCTTGTATTTCCCTGCGGAATGGCCCGCCCAGCGAATTGAGCAGTGGAAAATAATGCTCCAGTCGCGGGCCGTTGAAAACCAGGCCTTCGTTGTGGCCGTTAACCGGGTCGGGGACGATCCCGACAACCACTTTAACGGTCACTCCCTGGTAATTGACCCCTTGGGAAAAATTATTGTCGATGCTGGTGAAAAAGATGGTTTGACCATGGCGGAAATTGACCTGGACCAGCTTCAGAAGGTGCGGGGACCGATTCCGGTCTTTGTTGACCGCCGCCCGGAGCTATACAAGTAGGAGGGATAACTTATGGAATTTGCACAATCACACCTGTTAGATACATTACCAAAACAGTTTTTCGCTAACCTGGTTGCCAAGGTCAATCAAAAAATTAGTGAGGGCGTTGACGTGATTAACCTGGGGCAGGGGAACCCGGATAAACCCACGCCTGATTACATCGTCAAGAGTACCCAAAAGTGGGTTGCCGATCCCAAGACCCATAAGTACTCACCATTCCAAGGCTTGCCGGCCTTTAAGAAAGCGGCTGCTGACTTTTATGCCGAAAAGTACGGCGCCCACTTTGATCCGGAAAGTGAGGTTGCCATCTTCGGGGGTTCAAAGATTGGTCTGGTAGAACTACCATGGGCACTGATGAATCCGGGGGACACTTACTTGTTGCCGGATCCTGGTTATCCGGATTACTTCTCCGGTGCAGCGCTGGGGGACGTGAAGTTTACTACCGTTCCCCTTTTGGAAGAAAACAACTACCTTCCTGACCTTAAAGCCATCCCAGAAGCGGTCGCTCGGAAGGCCAAGTTCTTCTACCTAAACTACCCAAACAATCCGACGGGGGCAGTCGCAACTCGTGAGTTTTACGAAGAGCTGATTGCCTGGGCCAAGAAGTACCATGTGGGTATCATCAGCGACTTTGCCTACGGGGCAATTGGCTTTGACGGCAAGGCGCCGCTCAGCTTCATGCAGGTGCCGGGGGCTAAGGACGTGGGGATTGAATTCTATACATTCTCAAAGACCTTTAACATGGCTGGCTGGCGGGTGGCCTTCGCGGTCGGCAATGCCGATATTATTGGGGCCCTCAACCTGATTCAGGACCACCTCTTCGTCAGCCTCTTCCCGGCCTTGCAGTACGCGGCTATTGATGCCTTAAAGGATCCGGCACGAGACGAAGCGGTTGCCCAGATTGTCCACCGTTATGAAGAGCGGCGGAACGCCTTCGTGAACGCGGCCAAGAAGATTGGCTGGCAGGCATTTGTGCCGCGGGGGACTTTCTACGCGTGGATGCCGGTTCCTAAGGGCTACACCAGTGAGCAATTCGCGGACCTCCTGCTGGAGAAGGCGGGAGTAGCCGTCGCTCCAGGAAATGGCTTTGGAAAGCACGGTGAGGGCTATGTCCGGATCGGTCTGCTGATGGCACCCGAACGGCTGGAAGAAGCGGTTGCCCGGATTGGTAAGTTGAATTTATTTTAAAAAAGGTAAATAGGAAGTGAAAAAGCAGTGGGCACACGTCGCTGCTTTTTCAGGATTGCTGTGTAATATTAAAAAGGGAACGCTAGCGCTCGAATTTTCCGAACAACACTAGAGTTCCCTTTTGTAATAGCCTTATTTATTTTGCTGATCAAACTCTTCCAGTTTCTCGGCGGCTTCCGTCCAGTCCAGTTCAACCTCGTCTGACTTTTCCTTCAGCTGGTCGAGCTGCTTCTGGAGGTCGGTAAGCTTTCCTATGTCGGTGGCAATTTCCGGTTGAGCCATCTTTTCCTCAATCGCCTGTTGCTGCTCTTCAAGCTGGCCCATCTGGTCCTCCAGACTATCAACGGCCCGTTGCAATTTCCGCCGGGCCCGCTGCTGTTCCTTGCTTTGCTTGTAGGATTGCTTACCCTTGGAGACATTGGCCTTCTTTTCGCTACCAGGAGTTGTCGTTGTTGGCGTCGGCGCCGCAGCTCCCTGGGCAAGGTAGTCGTCATAGTTACCGACATAGTGGGTAACGCCGTCCTTTTGCATATCAAGAATATCGGTAGCTACTTGGTTGATGAAGTACCGGTCGTGGGAAACGAAGAGGACTGTACCAGTGAATTCGTTGATGGCACTTTCGAGCACCTCCCGACTGTCAATATCCAGGTGGTTGGTCGGTTCATCAAGAATTAAGAAATTGATTGGCTTAAAGGAAAGTTTGGTCAATTCCAGCCGGGCCTTTTCACCCCCGGAGAGGTCGTGGACAACTTTGTAGACATCGTCCCCCACAAAGAGGAAGCTGCCCAGTAGGGACCGGATATCCTTTTCGGGAACCTCTGGATGATCGTCCCACACCTCATTGAGAACCGTCTTATCGGCGTGCAGTTGCTGCTGTTCCTGGTCGTAGTAACCGATGTCAAGGTTAGCACCCAATTTAATGGTCCCGCTGATGGCGGGAATGCGGTGCAGGATGGTCTTCAAGAGGGTTGACTTCCCAATCCCGTTGGGGCCAATGATCCCAATCCGCTGGGGCTTCCGCACCGCGAAGGAAAGGGGACCGGCCAGGACTTGGTTTTCATAGCCGACTTTCAGGTGGTCAACATCTAGCACTTCGTTACCACTGGCCTTGTCGCTGTGAAAGTGGAAGTGGATGGACTTATCATCAGTGCTTGGCCGCTCAAGCCGGTCCATCTTCTCAAGTTGCTTTCGGCGGGCCTGGGCCTGCTTGGTGGTGGAAGCACGGACGATGTTGCGGTTGACAAAGTCTTCCAGCTTGGCAATTTTCTTCTGCTGCTGGTCGTAGTGCTTCCATTCTGCCTTCAATCGTTCCTGCTTGTGGTGGGCAAACTGGGTATAGTTACCGGTGTAATGAACCAGTGTCCGGTTATCCAGGTCGTAGACGTCCTTAACTACGTGGTCCAAGAAATAACGGTCGTGAGAGACGACCAGTAGGGCCCCTTGGTAACTCTTCAGGTAGTCTTCCAACCAGGCCAAGACGTTCATGTCCAGGTGGTTGGTCGGTTCGTCAAGGATCAGCAGGTCAGGGGCCTGAAGGAGGATCTTGGCCAGTGCTAACTTGGTCTTCTGACCACCGGAGAGGGCATTGACGGGCGTATCGTAATACTGCTCGCCGAAACCAAAGCCCGTCAGGATTCCCCGCATCCGGGACTCATATTCAAAGCCGCCCTCCTTCTTGTAGTTAGTTTGCAGGCGGTCATAGGTAGTCATGACTTGTTGGTATTGGGAACTGGTGGTATCAAGGTTTGCCAGTTGTTCCTCCAACTGACGAATCTCCTTTTCCTGCTCGTGGAGGGGGGCAAAGACGGTATCCAGTTCTGCCCAAATTGAGTTTTGACTATCAAGTCCCTGGTCCTGGGCCAAGTAGCCGATGCTTAAGTTTTTGACTTTACTGATGGTCCCCTCGTCGGGAGTGGTAACTCCGGCAATCATTTTTAAGAGGGTCGTTTTTCCTGCACCATTGCGACCCACTAAGGCAGTCCGCCCGTGGTCCTGGACTTGCAGGTTAATATTATGAAATAATACGTCTGCGCCGAAACGACGCATAACATCATTTGCTTGCAAAAGAATCATTTTGAAACCTCGCTAAATCATATGATAACAGTGTTTATTTTAGCAGATTTCATTTCAATTTAGTTAAAAAGGTAAAATTGTTTTGTATAACGCTTCACAAAATTGATGAAAATTGCTAGAATAATTAGGAAATGAATTTCACAAGTGCACCCAACCAGTCAAAAATCCTAAGAATCCGGCGATTGGCCGGGAGAATAATAATGGTTGGAGTAAAGAAACAGGGGGACAAAGATGGCTACCAAAAAAATACCACGCGCAACAGCACGGCGCTTACCAATTTACTATCGTTATTTGACGATACTACTAAACGCAAAGAAGGAACGGGTTTCTTCGACTGAATTATCAGAGGCCGTTCAAGTTGATTCTGCAACCATTCGGCGGGACTTCTCTTACTTTGGGGAACTCGGAAAGCGGGGCTACGGTTATGACGTTGCCAGCCTTTTGAAGTTCTTTAAGGGAATCTTGCACCAGGACTCCCTGGTCAGTGTTGCCCTGGTTGGGGTCGGCAGCTTAGGAAGTGCCTTACTGAACTTCAACTTCCACCAAGACACTAACCTGCGGATCAGTGCGGCTTTCGACAACAAGCCGGAACTGGCAAATAAGATCAAGAGTGGAATCCCGGTATACCCGGCTAGCGACATTAAAAAGCAGCTCCAGGAACAGCAGATTGATATTGTTATTCTGACCGTACCAGGGGACAAGGCCCAGGACGTTACCGACCAGCTGGTTGATGCTGGGGTAAAGGGAATCCTGAACTTCTCACCTGTTCGCCTGTCCGTGCCGAAGGGTGTCCAAGTTCAAAACATTGATCTGACAAACGAACTCCAAACCTTAATCTACTTTATTAAGAACTACTCTAATGACAACGACTAGGAAGCCGACGGACCCTTGTTTGTCCTTCCTAACTTAGAAGAGCGCTAGTAGCCAGTATTTGCTGGGTGCCAGGGCTCTTTTTATTTTGGGGACAAAGTTAAAAGTCAAAATTAGTCAAACTTTATTATTGCTTTTTGAAAGAAAGATGGTATAGTAGAAATTGTGGTTAGCACTTAACAAGTTAGAGTGCTAAAAGCAAATACTAAATTAACAAGATGGAGGGATTAACGTGTTAAAACCATTAGGAGATCGCGTTGTTCTTAAAGCTGAAACTGAAGAAGAAAAGACAGTTGGCGGAATTGTCCTTGCTTCCAACGTAAAGGAAAAGCCAACTACTGGTAAGGTTATTGCTGTTGGCGAAGGTCGGACCCTCGACAATGGACAAAAGCTTGCTCCAGCTGTTAAGGAAGGCGACCGGGTATTGTTTGACAAGTATGCCGGCAATGAAGTTGAATACGACGGTGAAAAGTACCTGGTTGTTCACGAAAAGGACTTAGTCGCAGTTCTCGACTAGTTGTTGAATCATAATATAATCGCTTAAATAAAATCTATTCTATTTTTTGAGGTGACAATTAATGGCAAAAGATATTAAATTTGCTGAAGACGCACGGAGCGCAATGCTTGCCGGTGTTGATAAGTTAGCTGACACTGTTAAGACCACCATGGGTCCAAAGGGTCGGAACGTTGTTTTAGGTCAAAAGTACGGTAACCCAAACATTACTAACGATGGTGTTACGATTGCCAAGGACATCGAATTAGAAGACCCATTTGAAAACATGGGTGCTAAGTTGGTTGCCGAAGTTGCTTCCAAGACTAATGACATTGCTGGTGATGGGACCACCACTGCTACTGTTTTGACCCAAGCAATCGTTAACGCCGGAATGAAGAACGTTACTTCTGGTGCTAACCCAGTTGGCATTCGTCGGGGAATTGAAAAGGCTACGGCAGTTGCTGTTGAAGCATTGAAGAAGATGTCACACGACGTTAAGACCAAGAGTGATATCGAACAAATTGCTTCCATTTCAGCTGCTAACCCTGAAGTTGGTAAGCTGATTGCCGATGCTATGGAAAAGGTTGGTCACGATGGTGTTATCACTATTGAAGACTCCCGTGGTGTTGACACGAGTGTTAACGTTGTTGAAGGGATGAGCTTCGATCGTGGTTACATGTCTCAATACATGGTAACCGACAACGACAAGATGGAAGCCGACTTGGACAACCCATACATCCTGATCACTGAAAAGAAGATCAGCAACATTCAAGACATCTTGCCATTACTGCAAAGTGTTGTTCAACAAGGTCGGGCACTGTTGATTATTGCCGATGACATTACCGGTGAAGCTCTGCCAACCCTTGTTCTGAACAAGATTCGTGGAACCTTCAACGTATGTGCTGTTAAGGCTCCTGGCTTTGGTGACCGGCGGAAGGCTCAATTACAAGATATCGCCGTATTGACCGGTGGTACTGTCATTTCCGATGACCTGGGCATGAACCTGAAGGATGTTACGATTGATCAATTAGGTCAAGCTAACAAAGTTACGGTTACTAAGGACGCCACTACTATTGTTGATGGTGCCGGCGCTAAGGAAGCCATTGCTGAACGGGTTGACCAAATCAAGCAAGCCATTGCCAAGACTACTTCTGACTTTGACAAGGACAAGCTTCAAGAACGTTTGGCAAAGCTTTCCGGTGGTGTTGCCGTTGTTAAGGTTGGTGCCGCAACTGAAACTGAATTGAAGGAAAAGAAGTACCGTGTTGAAGACGCCCTGAACGCTACCCGGGCTGCCGTTGAAGAAGGATTCGTTCCTGGTGGTGGTACGGCCTTAGTAAACGTCATTCCTGCTCTGGAAAAGATCGACGCAACTGGTGACGAATTAACTGGTGTTAAGATCGTAACTTCTGCTTTGGAAGCACCTGTTCGTCAAATCGCTGAAAATGCCGGGGTTGAAGGTTCTGTTATTGTAAACGAACTGAAGGACCAAGACGACGGTATTGGTTACAACGCTGCTGATGGCAAGTTCGAAGATATGGTTAAGGCCGGAATCGTTGACCCAACAATGGTTACTCGTTCTGCCTTGCAAAACGCCGCTTCTGTATCCGCACTCCTGCTGACCACGGAAGCCGTCGTTGCTGACAAGCCAGAAGCAAACGACAAGCCACAAGCACCTGCACAACCAGGTCCAGCTATGATGTAAGTACAAACTTAACTATCAAAAAAGGGGACTGTTTTGCCGGTCCCCTTTTTTATTTCCCGGGAAATTTTTCGAAAAAAAGAAAAATAATCGTCGCAATGATAATTGCAAAGTAGGATAATTAGTTGTAACATTGTTCAGTCATAAGGATTAATAATATTGAAGTAAAAATATATGTGTAGGGAGGATAGCTATGTGGCGTTATCTTAAACGTGTATTAATTGGGAAACCGTTAAAGACCCTTGATGAGGGTCAGACGCACCTTACGAAGTTTAAGGCTTTGGCAATGCTTTCGTCAGATGCTATTTCGTCAGTTGCATATGGTCCTGAACAGATTACAACGGTCTTGGTCACGCTATCGGCGGCGGCACTGTGGTACTCAATCCCCATTGCAGCAATCGTGCTGGTCTTACTGTTGGCCATTACTTTGTCATACCAACAAATTATCCATGCATACCCAAGTGGTGGTGGAGCCTACGTGGTTGCCACTGAAAACTGGGGAAGCAACGGGGGGGTGTTTGCCGGGGGATCACTACTGGTTGACTACATGTTGACCGTTGCGGTTTCAACGACTTCTGGGGTTGAGGCGATTACCTCGGCCGTCCCCGCCTTATACCGGTTCTCAATTCCCATCGCAATTATCATTGTCTTGCTAATCATGTTTATGAACCTGCGGGGGATGAGTGAAAGTGCTAATTTCCTGACGGTGCCCGTCTACTTCTTCGTAATCATGATCCTCATCATGATTGCAGTCGGTATTTATAACATCATGACTGGCCATATCCATTACCAGGCACCGGCAGACTATGGAACTCCGGTTGCCGGAATGTCATACGTCCTGTTTATTCGGGCGTTCTCGGCTGGTTCATCCTCACTGACCGGGGTGGAAGCGGTAAGTAATGCCGTGCCAAACTTTAATAAGCCGAAGGAGAAGAACGCGGCAACGACCCTGGCAATTATGAGTGCCATCCTGGCCACCTTCTTCACTGCTATTATCTTCTTCAGCTTCTTCATTGGGATCGTCCCAAATGGTCGGACAACCGTCCTTTCGCAGATTGCCCTGACAATCTTTGGGGGTCATGGTCTTGGCTTCTACCTGCTGCAACTGTCAACAGCGATGATCCTTGCAGTTGCCGCTAACACTGGTTTTTCTGCCTTCCCAATTCTGGCCTTCAACATGGCCAAGGATAAGTATATGCCCCATGCATTCATGGACCGGGGGGATCGGCTCGGCTATTCTAACGGGATTATTTCCCTGGCAATTGGGGCCATTATCCTAATTGTGATTTTCCATGGGCAAACGAACAACCTGATTCCCCTGTATGCCGTCGGGGTCTTTGTACCATTCACACTGTCGCAATCAGGGATGATTATTCACTGGTTCCGGACCCGGCAAGGAATTTGGCCCGCAAAGGCCTTTATTAACTTTGTCGGTGCCGTAATTTCCTTCTGCCTGGTGACTTTCCTGTTCTGGCAACACTTCAATAACGTATGGCCCTACCTGATCATCATGCCATTGCTGTTGTACATGTTCCACCGGATTCATTCGCACTACATTAAGGTTGCCGCCCAACTCCGGGTGGCCGAAAAGACGAAGGTCCAGCTCCACGATTATGATGGGGCCACGGTTATTGTCCTGGTCGGTAACGTTACCCGGGTGACCCGGGGGGCAATCAACTACGCCCGGTCAATTGGTGACTATGTTATTGCCATGCACGTCTCGTTTGATGAGAACCCGGGGAAGGAGCATAAGACCGCCAATGAGTTTAAGGCAGAATATCCCGACGTTCGTTTCGTGGATATCCACTCCTCATACCGGTCGATTGCCAAACCAACACTGCGGTTTGTTGATGTCATTGCCAAGCGGGCGGAGGCCCGGAACTATTCAACCACGGTTCTGGTTCCCCAGTTTATCCCTAAGCACCCATGGCAACTGGCACTGCACAACCAGACCAGTGTTCGTCTGCGGGCAGTGCTGAATTCACGGGAAAATATTATTGTTGCTAGTTACAACTACCACTTGCATGAATAGTTGGTGGTCAAGCATGAAGATAAAAGAGACGTTATTTGGGCTTGCATTTGCGCTGGGACTAGTGTTCACCGCCAGCTATTCGATTGATAACCGGGGCTTTCATTCCGGACTGTACGGAATCATTGGCAGTGTGCTGATTCTGGCTGCATACGTGGGCTTTAACTGGCAAAAAATTAAGGCAGGTAACCCCCATACCCGCCACCTGCTGTGGGGGTTGGGTAGTTTACTTGCCTTCATCATTGTTCTTGATATTTTAGAAGTTGTATTGGCTTGAAAAGGATTGGCGAAGATTTCGCCAATCCTTTTTTGGATTAACGTCTTTAGACCTAGTTGAGTACGCGAGCAAAGCGAGTGTGCGAAACAAAAAACCACCTGCTATGCGGGTGGGCAATAAAGATTATATAAAAAAGCCTCTTTTGCCTTAAGATGTAGGTGTTCAAGCCAAAATCAAATAAGGGAAAAGAGGTTTTATAAATATGGCTAATAAGTTAAATAGCTTAGCCCATACGAAATGGTTATGTAAGTACCATATCGTATTCATTCCAAAGTATAGACGGAAAATAATTTACAATCAATATCGCAGAGATCTTAGAGATTATATAAAACTCCTGTGCAAGTATAAAGGAGTGCAAATCATTGAAGGTCACATGATGCCAGATCACGTACACATATTAGTGAGTATTCCGCCCAAGCTAAGTGTTTCGCAGTTTATGGGATATTTAAAAGGGAAAAGTGCCTTGATGATGTTTGACCGCCACGCAAACTTAAAATATAAATTTGGGAATCGACATTTCTGGGCAGAAGGATATTATGTGAGCACAGTAGGCATGAATGAAGCCACAATAAGAAAGTATATTCGAGATCAAGAAAAGCATGACATGGTAGTTGATAAAATAACCAGTGCTGAATATTCGGACCCTTTTAAGGGTAAGTGAAGGAATACAAACGCTACTTAAAGTAGCAGCGAAGTAGTCAGAGCATTTTGGCTTGAGCAAAGCGAAAGCCAGCGCCTTGAGACGCTGGCTTTTCTTTTCGGCTTATAGCCGATGTGCAAACCACCCGTTTGACGGGTGGTTATGATTTAATTTATTTTTGTGGTTCAAAAGGGAGCTCGTTGAAACGTTTCTCACCCTCACTGATTTCTAATTGGTCGTTAAACCGGTTCGTTAGGTCCTGAATAGTGGCCTTTACTTGATCCGTATCGACGAATACGCTTGTGACAACGTTAGCCCCGTACTGTTCGTTAGCAATCTCAAGCTGCTTTTCTTTTAGATAATAAAGCAGGAGGTCATGCTGGCGGTAAGAAACGGTAATGTTCAACGTTGCCTGCTGGATACGCTGGACGAGGCCCGCCTGGTGGATAGCCTTTGTCGTGACGTTGCTGTATGCCCGGATTAGGCCACCAGCCCCTAACTTGATTCCGCCAAAGTAACGGGTAACGACGGCAACAACGTTGTGTAACTTGGCTAGCTGGAGGGATTCAAGGATGGGGACCCCGGCTGTGCCACTGGGTTCGCCGTTGTCACTCTCCCGCTGGACCTGGTCATTATCACCAATCATATAGGCGAAACAGTTATGGTTCGCCTTTTTATTTTGCGCTTGGATTTCCTTAATAAACTCTTGAGCAGCAGGTTCACTATTAACCCGCTTCAGTGAGCAGATGAAGCGGGACTTTTTAATTACCAGCTCAAAAGCGGTGTCTTTGGCAATGGTCAAAAATGGTTCATTCATAATTTGCTTGCTCTTCTTTCGTGCATGATTATTTTGTTAACGTAATTAATAAGTGGAGGGGGTTAAATGGATAAGAGTAATTATTACGGCCGCCGGGTCTTGGTGAACTGGGTTGACCAGCAACAGCAGGCTGATCCGGCAATTAAGGTCTTACCGACAATCGCGGTTCATGCCCAGACCATTCGCTGCTACCGGTGCAATACCGAAACGTCCAAACGGTTGGCGGCACTGCCTAATGGCGAGTATTATTGTCCCCACTGCATTAATTTAGGACGGGTGTCAACACTAGATAAATTTTATCATGTTCCTGAACCAAATCAATTTACGGTTAAGAAGCCCGTCTTAAGCTGGCACGGCCAGTTATCGCCACTTCAGGAAAGGGCAGCGAAGCAGGTGGCGTCACGGATGAAGGACCACCAGCGACAGCTATTGTGGGCAGTGACGGGGGCCGGTAAAACCGAAATGATGTTCAAAGGACTGGCGGCCTGTCTGGCACGACGGGAACGAATTGCGATTGCCTCACCCCGGGTAGACGTTTGTTTGGAACTTTATCCGCGCCTCCAGGTGGCCTTTGTTAATACGGACATGGCGATTCTGCACGCCCATCAGGAGTTGCCGTACCACTATGCCCAGCTGACGATTTGCACGACCCACCAGTTGTTACGCTTCTACCACGCATTCGACAACCTGATTATCGACGAGGTGGATGCTTTTCCCTTTGCTGCTAGCCCGGCCTTGTTTTTTGCCAGTCGGCAGGCAGTTAAGAAAAATGGGGGAATTTTGTATTTGACGGCAACCCCGAGCACGGGGATGATTAAGCAGGTTCGCCGCCAGCAACTAGCGGTTACTTACTTACCTTTGCGTTATCACGGGGCCTTACTGCCCACCATTCACCGCTACTTAGCTCCCCGGTGGCGGCACCAGATCAAAAGGGGAACATTGCCGGCAAGTCTGTTGCGCCGAATGCGGTTAGCGGTGGCTAATAAACATCGCTTCCTCCTGTTTGTCCCCCACGTTGATGACTTAGCCTCTGTTGCGGCGGCCTGCCGGCGGTCACTTGCGGGGTTAAAGTTTACGACCGTTCACGCAAGCGATCCTCATCGCTTGAGCAAGGTTCAGGGGATGCGGGATCACCAGTACACCTTCTTAATTACGACGTCCATCCTGGAACGGGGGGTCACCTTTCCGGAGATTGATGTCCTGGTTCTGGGGGCGGATGATGAAATCTTTTCTACCGCAGCACTGGTACAAATTGCGGGCCGGGCCGGCCGCTCCGCTAAACGCCCCACGGGTCACGTTGGCTTCTGGGTTAGTGCCCACCGTAAGAACGTACAGCAGGCCGTCAGGCAAATTAACTCGATGAACAGGAAGGGGCGGGATTGCCAAAGTGAAGTGTCTCATCTGTAAAAAAGCGCTGACTTACCGCTTAACAATCAAGGACCTCCTCTGGCCGGACAAAATCAGCTTTCCGGTTATTTGCCCGCAGTGTCAGCAGGGCTTTGCCAAAATTGGGACCGGGCGGTGCCCCGGTTGTAGTCGGCCCCAGGAGGTACCCATACTCTGCGCAGAGTGCCGGGCTTGGCAAGAAAAGTATGGTTGGCACCTCCGTCACCGAGCACTTTATCGCTATAACGACGCAATGAAGGCGTTTATGCAACAGTACAAATTCAATGGGGACTACATGATGCGCCACGTTTTCCATGATGAGTTTGTGCAGGCAATTCAGGCCGCTAAAGCCGACCGGGTAGTGCCAATCCCGGTGACGCCGACTACGATGAAAACGCGTGGCTTTAACCAGGTGGGTGGCTTACTAACGGGGGTAAAGATCACTGAATGCTTGCATACCCGCCAGAAAAGCAAGCAAGCGCAGTCAAAGAAAACTCGCCAGGAGCGGTTAGCAACTAAGCAGCCGTTTCGCCTAGCAAGTAACTACCAGTTGGTCGGTCAAACGGTTCTCCTTGTCGATGATGTTTACACGACGGGGCGGACCCTCTACCATGCCGCCGCGTTAATTCACAAGGCCGGTGCCCGGGAGGTTATAAGTATTTCTTTAGCGCGTTAAATTCTTTTAAAGGATTTGTGAATAAATTTGTTAATTAATCACAAGTACACTATAATAAAAGTAGGATATGAGAAGAGTGGTCCTTCTGATATCAGATCAAGCGATTGCTTGGACTGAAAGGAGAGAAGTACAATGTTAAAGTTCAATATTCGTGGTGAAAATGTCGAAGTTACTGATGCAATCCGTGACTATGTTGTAAAGCGGATTACCAAGCTTCAAAAATTCTTTGAGGATAGTGTTGAAGCTACCGCCCACGTGAACTTGAAGGTTTATCCTAACCGTACTTACAAGGTTGAGGTTACTATCCCATTACCATACTTAACTTTACGGGCTGAAGAAACTTCTAACGACATGTATGGAAGTGTTGACCTGGTTACTGATAAGTTGGAACGTCAAATTCGTAAGTACAAGACCAAGGTTAACCGCAAGTCCCGTGAAAAAGGATTTAAGAACCTTGAATTTGTGCCATCTGACGATGAAGCAGCCAATGGCGATGAATTAAAGATTGTGCGGACAAAGCAGGTTTCACTGAAACCAATGGATCCTGAAGAAGCTGTCCTGCAAATGGACATGTTAGGTCATGACTTCTTTGTATTCCAAGACGCAGAAACTGATGGAACCAGCATTGTTTATCGGCGTCGTGATGGCCGTTACGGCTTAATCGAAGCTGAATAAACCGCTTGATCGGTGAGTTTAATCTCACTACAGATAGACTCCGGTGGGGGAGAGTTTCCCAATTGCCGGGGTCTATTTTGTTTACCGGGGATGCAATTTGGAAACATTGTTGACATCGATTTGATTTGGTTTTCAATCCTCCTGCAACGTGTTAAAATATTACAGTTAGAATTAAAAATATAATTGGCTTGAGTAGCGTATTTTTCATACCTAACAAGCCAAATAAATTAGGAAGGACGCTTTTATGGCCAACATTTTAAAAAAATGGATTGAAAGCGATCGCCGTGAATTACGGCGGATTAATAAAATCGCAAATAAAGTCGAAGCCTATGCAAAACCGATGGCTGACTTGAGCGATGATCAATTAAAAGCAAAGACAGACGAATTCCGTCAACGCTATCAAAAGGGTGAATCGCTGGATAAGATGCTTCCTGAAGCATTCGCGGTTGCCAGAGAAGGGGCTAAGCGGGTCCTCGGCCTTTACCCATTCCACGTTCAGATCATGGGGGGAATCGTCCTCCACGAAGGTAACATTGCGGAAATGAAGACCGGTGAAGGGAAGACCCTGACCGCCACAATGCCCGTTTACCTTAACGCAATCTCCGGGAAGGGTGTTCACGTTATTACGGTTAACGAATACCTTTCCAAGCGTGACGCAACTGAAATGGGGCAGCTTTACAACTGGCTGGGCTGCAGCGTTGGTATCAACAACTCTGAGATGAGCCCGGACGAGAAGCGGAAAGCCTACCAGGCAGATATCATGTACTCGACCAACAGTGAAATCGGGTTCGACTACCTCCGTGACAACATGGCGGTATACAAAGAGGACCAGGTTCAGCGGGGACTAAACTACGCCATCGTCGACGAAGTGGACTCGATTCTGATTGATGAAGCCCGGACACCACTGATCATTTCTGGGCCGGGGACGGGGACTTCTAAGCTTTACAAGCAAACGGACCGCTTCGTTAAGCAGCTGAAGAACGAAGTCGACTATAAAGTGGACCTGGAATCCAAGACCGTTTCCCTGACGGATGAGGGGATCAAGAAGGCAGAAAAGTACTTCAACCTGAAGAACCTGTATGATCCGGAGAACACCGCTTTGACCCACCACCTTGACCAGGCCCTGCGTGCTAACTACATCATGCACCTGGACAAGGACTACGTGGTTTCCGATGGTGAAGTCCTGATCGTTGATTCCTTCACCGGTCGGGTTATGCAAGGCCGGCGGTTCTCCGATGGCCTCCACCAGGCAATTGAAGCCAAGGAAGGCGTCAAGATTCAGGAAGAGAACAAGACCATGGCCAACATTACCTACCAGAACTTGTTCCGGATGTACAATAAGCTTTCCGGGATGACCGGGACGGCGAAGACTGAGCAGGAAGAATTCCGTGAAATCTACAACATGGAAACCATCACCATTCCGACGAACCGGCCAGTAGCCAGAAAGGATGAACCGGACCTCCTCTACCCGACCCTGCAAAGCAAGTTTGCGGCGGTTGTTAAGCGGATTAAGAGCCTCCATGCAAAGGGGCAACCAATCCTGGTTGGGACGGTTGCGGTTGAAACTTCTGAATACCTATCTCACCTGTTGGATCAAGAGCATATCCCCCACGTTGTCTTAAACGCGAAGAACCACGCTAAGGAAGCCGAGATCATTAAGAATGCCGGTCAACGGGGTGCAGTTACCATCGCGACGAACATGGCCGGACGGGGAACTGATATTAAGTTGGGCCCCGGTGTTCGTGAGCTTGGTGGTCTGGCAGTTATCGGGACCGAACGGCACGAATCGCGGCGGATTGATAATCAGCTGCGTGGCCGTTCTGGTCGTCAGGGGGACCCTGGTCTTTCCCAATTCTACTTGTCACTGGAAGATGACCTGATGAAACGGTTCGGTGGTGAACGGATCAAGGTCTTTCTTGACCGGATGAAGGTCCAAGGTGACGACGCAGTGATTAAGAGTCGTTTCTTGACCCGGCAGGTTGAATCTGCCCAGAAGCGGGTTGAAGGGAACAACTACGACTCCCGGAAGAACGTTCTGCAATATGATGATGTAATGCGTGAACAACGGGAAATCATCTACAAGGAACGTCAGCAGGTTATCACTGAGACCAAGTCCTTGAAGTGGGTCCTGATGCCAATCTTTAAGCGGACCATCCAACGGGAAGTGGAACAACATACCCTGGGGGACCGCAAGGAATGGGACCTGCAAGGAATCATCGACTTTGCCGAGGAAGTAATTGTTAAGCCGGACACCATTTCCGTCAAGGACTTGGAAGGGAAGAGCCAGGAAGAAATCACTGACTTCCTGATGGGCTTTGCCAAGAAGATCTATGACGAAAAGAAGAAGATCCTTTATGACCCTTCACAAATGCTCGAATTTGAAAAGGTCGTTCTCCTAAGGGTGGTTGATTCCCACTGGACAGACCACATTGATGTGATGGATCAGTTCCGGCAATCAGTAGGGCTCCGTGGTTACGGTCAGCTGAACCCACTGGTTGAATACCAGACGGCCGGCTACCACATGTTTGAGCAGATGATTGCGGACATTGAATATGAAACAACCCGGTTATTCATGAAGTCGGAAATCCGGCAGAATGTAACCCGTTAATCGAAAATTGCTACTAGGTACGGCAGTAAGGTAACCCATGGCGGTACCGCTGCCGTATGTTTGTAATTGGAGGAATAGTTTGTGGAATTAAGTGAAGCAAAGAAAAAGATAGAAGCAATGCAAC
This sequence comes from Limosilactobacillus avium, assembly GCF_947381485.1. Taxonomy (NCBI): domain Bacteria; kingdom Bacillati; phylum Bacillota; class Bacilli; order Lactobacillales; family Lactobacillaceae; genus Limosilactobacillus; species Limosilactobacillus avium. The sequence goes on from NZ_CANCWN010000002.1 coordinate 40,620, forward strand.
AAGAGGTTGCCCGCTTCGGGAGGTCTCTTTGACCTCGATGCTTTAGACGAGCAGATTGCCGAAGACGAGCACCGGATGGCCGAACCCGGCTTTTGGGACGATAACGTCAAGGCCCAGAAACTGATTAACGAGACCAATGAACTCAAGGATAAGCGGGACACCTATGTACAGTTAAAGCAACAAATTGATGACCTGCAGACGAACGTTGAACTTCTGGAAATGGAAGCCGATCCGGACCTCGAGAAGGAATTTGAAAGTTCCTTTGCTCATACCGAAAAGGCGCTTGAACAGTACCGCCTCAACCAGCTCCTGGATGGGGAGTATGACAGTCACAACGCCATTCTTGAAATCCACCCTGGTGCTGGGGGGACCGAAGCTCAGGACTGGGGCGCCATGCTCTTGCGGATGTACATTCGCTGGGGCGAACAGCACGGCTTTAAGGTGGAAACAGCAAGCTACGAGGCTGGTGAAACCGCGGGAATAAAGAGCGTCACCCTGCTTATCAAGGGGCACAACGCGTTCGGTTACCTGCGGAGCGAGAAGGGGGTCCACCGGCTCGTGCGGATTTCCCCATTTGATGCGGCCGGTCGTCGCCACACTTCCTTTGCCTCGGTTGATGTGATGCCCGAATTGGATGACAGTGTCCACATTGACATTGACCCGTCTGATTTGCGGGTTGATACCTTCCGTTCCAGTGGGGCCGGTGGACAGCACATTAACAAGACCGAATCGGCGGTCCGGATCACCCACTTGCCAACGGGAATTGTAACCTCATCGCAAGCTGAACGTTCTCAGCTGCAAAACCGGGTGACCGCGATGAACATGCTGAAGTCAAAACTGTACGAATTGGAAGAAGAGAAGAAGGCGAAGAAACGGGCAGAAATCGAAGGTCAACAGTTGGACATCGGCTGGGGTTCCCAGATTCGTTCCTACGTTTTCCACCCGTATACCCTTGTCAAGGACAACCGGACAAACTTCGAGACCCACAATGGTCAGGCAGTAATGGATGGCGACCTTGACCCGTTTATCAATGCTTACCTCCAGTGGAAATTGAGCCAGAAGAACCCCCAATAAGGGCCGATTGCAGTTGACGCTAAAAGCAGGTAGTATTAGAAAAGGAAGGTGTTTTGATGCGCGAAAGTCAACATAAAAAATTAACCCGGTCAGCAAGTGACCGGATCCTCGCGGGTGTATTTGGCGGTTTTGGTAAGTACTTCAACTGTTCGCCAAATATTTTCCGGGTTGCTTACGTTATTTTAAGCATCTTGAGTGGAATTGTTCCGGGAATCATCATCTATATCATTATGATGGTTATTATCCCGCCTGATCCGACCCATCCCGGCATCCTAGGCTTCTTTCGGGCCATTAATGATATGCAGCAGGGAAGTGATTCAACATCTGCGGATTCCCGTTCCCGGCGGACGCTCACGGATGTTGAAGAAAAAGATATTAAAAGAAATGGAAGATCATAATGACTTTTTGGAAAAGAGTTTTAATTGATACGATTTTATTCATTGCCCTTGCCGGTTTGTTTGCGGGAACGGGGATGTTTTACATCAGTAGTGCCTGGATTGCCTTGTTAGCAAGCTTTGTCCTGGCAATTCTCAACGTGCTGGTTAAACCAATCTTGGTTGTTTTATCATTGCCAATTAATATTCTGACCTTAGGCCTATTTAGCATTGTGATTAATGGGGCAATGCTACAGCTAACGTCGATGTTTGTTGGCCCCGCCTTTTTTCATTTTTCATCGTTTTGGTCTGCCATGTTGATCGCAATCATCATGGCCATCTGCAACACGGTGATTACCAGTCACCAGTCAGAATACTAAGGAGTGATTGAACATGGCAAACCATGTTACCGTTCAAGAATTAGTTGATAAAGTAAGATTAAAAGTTTTGCAGGGAAATGACTACTTAAACCGGACAATTACGACCAGTGATATTTCCCGGCCGGCCCTCGAATTTGCCGGCTACTTTAAACACTATCCGGCCATGCGGATTCAACTCCTGGGGATTACGGAAATTTCCTTTTCTAAGGACCTTACCCATGACCAAATGACCGAATACATGACCCGGATGTGTACCCCCCAGACGCCGTGCTTTGTGATTTCTACCAACCTACCAATCCCGGCAGAACTGAAACAGGCGGCTGAGGATGCCAAGATCCCGATTCTGGGGACCCACCTGACGTCCTCGCAAATCCTCAGTAACATGACCTCGTACCTGCTGGGTCGTCTGGCCCCCCGGAAGTCACTCCACGGTGTGCTGGTCGATATCAGTGGGGTTGGTGTCCTGATTACCGGTGATTCTGGTGTTGGTAAGAGTGAAACCGCATTGGAACTGGTGCGGCGGGGACACCGGCTAGTTGCCGATGACCGGGTTGAGGTCTATGCCCGGGACGAACAGACGCTGGTGGGGACTGCCCCAGCGATCCTTCAACACCTGATGGAAATTCGGGGAATCGGGATTATTGATGTGTCCACCCTTTACGGGACCGGGGCAATCATGCCCGAGGACAACATCAACCTAATTGTCCACCTGGAAACCTGGACGCCTGATGTTAAGTTTGACCGTCTTGGTGACCGGGGCGATAACCAAACGATCCAAGGAGTAATCGTTCCGAAGGTCTCGGTCCCTGTTAAGACCGGGCGGAACCTCGCAATTATCATTGAATCGGCAGCTATGAACTACCGTGCCGAAACGATGGGCTACGATGCTACCAAGACATTTGACGAAAACCTTAACCGGTTGATTAAGCAAAACTCCGCCCGCGACAGTAAGGAGCAGGGGAAGTAATGGCAACGTTTTTTTGGGCCCTTAACCCGATTGCATTAAAGCTAGGCGCGGTGGAGATCCACTGGTACGGGGTAATTATTGCCTGCGGGGTCGTTCTTGCCCTGACCCTTTCTATTAGGGAAGGCAAGCGACAGGGAATCGCGGAGGACTACTTTTACGACTACCTTTTGTGGGCGATTCCCGTGGCAATCATCTGTGCCCGTACCTACTACGTCACTTTTCAGTGGCCTTACTATGTGCACCATCCCGGCGAAATAATCGCCATTTGGGACGGGGGAATTGCCATCTACGGGGCGATAATTGGGGGCTTTCTGACCCTCTACTGCTTTTGTCGCGCCCGGCACCTGTCGATGTGGACAATGGTCGATGTCATCGCCCCGACCCTGATAATGGCCCAGGGGATTGGCCGCTGGGGTAACTTTATGAACCAGGAGGCTTTTGGCCGGGTAACGACCAGGGCGGCCCTGGTTGCCCAGCACATCCCGAACTGGATTATCCAGCAAATGGATATTGGTGGTGCTTACCGGGTACCGACGTTTCTGTACGAGTCACTGTGGGACTTGACCGGCTTCGCACTCCTGATGCTTCTGCGTCACCGTCCCCACCTTTTTAAGCGAGGTGAGGTATTCCTGTCGTACGTAATGTGGTATGCGGCAGGGCGCTTCGTAATTGAAGGGATGCGCACGGACAGCCTAATGCTGGGCTCCCTCCGGATTTCCCAGGTCCTGTCGGTGCTTTTCTTCGTCAGTGCCCTCGTAATTATGGTGGCCCGGCGGCGAAAGGCAAACCTAGCGTGGTATTGGTCGAATAACAAGAATTAAATTGAGGAGAATAATTATGGCAGAAAAAATTGCGGTTTTAGGTGCTGGCTCATGGGGCAGTACATTGGCAAACATGTTGGTGGAAAATGGTCATGACGTCAAGCTGTGGGCCCGCAACCAGGCCCAGGTCGACCAGTTGAATAACGAGCACGTCAATCCGGAATACATGAAGGATCTCGTATACTCTGATAAACTGGTTGCTACCACGGACATGACGGCAGCAGTGAAGGGTGCCGACGTTATCTTGATTGTTATTCCAACTAAGGGCCTACGCCAAGTAGCTGGTAAGTTAAACACCATTCTTGCCGAGTTGGACCAACGGCCACTAATTATTCACGCAACCAAGGGATTAGAGCAAAACACCTACAAGCGGCCATCACAGATGATTGAAGAGGAAATCGCTCCAGAAAACCGTGCTAGCATCGTTGTCCTCTCCGGACCGAGCCACGCTGAGGATGTCGCCATTAAGGATATGACGGCGGTCACCGCAGCGAGTGCTGATCTGGCAGCAGCTGAGCGGGTTCAGCGGCTCTTCAGTAATTCTTACTTCCGGGTTTACACTAACGATGACGTGATTGGTGCCGAGTTCGGTGCGGCCCTAAAGAACATCATTGCGATTGGCGCTGGTGCCCTGCAGGGGCTGGGCTACCACGATAATGCCCGGGCAGCGCTGATCACCCGGGGGTTAGCGGAAATTCGGCGTTTGGGTGTTGCCTTCGGGGCCAACCCGATGACCTTCATTGGCCTGTCCGGAGTGGGGGACCTTGTTGTTACCGCAACGAGTAAGAACTCACGAAACTGGCGGGCTGGCTACCAGCTGGGCCAGGGCCAAAAGTTGGCAGACGTGGTTGCAAACATGGGCATGGTAATCGAAGGGGTCTACACAACCAAGGCCGCCTACGAGCTAAGCCGGAAACGGCAGGTCAAGATGCCGATTACCGAGGCCCTGTACGATGTTTTATATAACGGCAAGTCAATAAAGACGGCAATTGATCAGTTAATGGACCGTGACTTGACATCAGAAAACGAATAAGTATGGTAAAATACATACTGAAGATTTGAGAGAAACTGAAGTATGAAAGGAATTATGTTGTTATGAGACGTGTTAGAAAGGCAATTATTCCTGCTGCCGGTTTAGGAACCCGTTTTCTTCCTGCAACGAAGGCACTTGCTAAGGAAATGCTGCCAATTGTTGATAAGCCAACCATTCAGTTTATTGTTGAAGAGGCCCGGAAGTCAGGAATCGAAGACATTGTTGTTGTCGACGGCAAGAACAAGCGGTCAATTGAAGACCACTTCGATTCAAACCCCGAGCTGGAAGATAACTTACGGTCTAAGCACAAGGACGAGATGCTGAAGCTGGTTGAAGAAACGACCGACATCAACATCTACTTCATTCGTCAGTCCCACCCACGGGGCTTAGGGGATGCCGTATTGACGGCCCGGGACTTCATTGGTGACGAACCCTTCGTTGTAATGCTCGGTGACGACCTGAACAACATCAACAACAACGGTGAACCACTGACCAAGCAGCTGATTGAAAGCTACCATCAAACTGGTGCTTCCACTTTGGCAGTTATGCGGGTCCCACACGAAGACACTGCTAAGTACGGTGTTATCAACCCCAGCAAGGAAGTTACACCTGGTCTTTACAACGTTACTAGCTTTGTTGAAAAGCCAGCTCCGAAGAACGCACCGAGTGATTTGGCTATTATTGGCCGCTACGTCTTCACTCCGGAAATCTTTGATGTGCTGGCAAAGACTAAGCCAGGCAAGGGTGGCGAAATTCAACTGACTGATGCCATTGACACGCTGAACCAAACCCAACGTGTCTTTGCCCGTGAATACAAGGGCGACCGTTACGACGTTGGTAATAAGTTTGGCTGGATTAAGACCAACATTGAGTATGGTCTTAACCACCCACAAGTTAAGGATGAATTACGGGATTACATCAAGAACTTGGGCGCTAAGTTGACGGCCCAAGACAAAAAGGCTAAGAAGTAATCTTTGTACATTATTAAAAATAAGAGGTTGGCGAATAGTAATCCGTCAGCCTCTTACTTTTAATAAGCAAAAACCTAGACAATGGTTCCCCGCTCGAGTATGATAGCGATAGTAAAAAGGCGAGGAGGAAGAAAAATGGCCGAAAGTAAGAAATACGATGTAATTATTATTGGCGCGGGTCCCGGTGGGATGACGACGGCCCTTTACGCGTCCCGGGCAAACTTGAAAGTAGTGATGCTTGACCGAGGAGCTTACGGCGGTAACCTGAATAATACGGCATCCATCGTCAACTATACTGGCTTCAAGGATGTTCAGGGCCCTGAACTGGCGGAGAAGATGTACCAGGGGGCAACCCAATTTGGGGCCGAATATGCTTACGGGACGGTAACCAAGATTGCTACGAATGGGCAGCTAAAGGAAGTTACCACGGACATGGGCGATACCTTTACCGCCCCGGTTGTTGTGATTGCCACAGGGTCTGACCACCGGAAACTCGGGGTCCCCGGTGAAGAACAGTTTAGTGGTCGCGGTGTTTCCTACTGTGCTGTCTGTGACGGTGCCTTCTTTAAGGGGAAGCACTTAGTTGTTGTCGGTGGGGGCGACTCGGCCGTCGAGGAAGGGTTATACTTGACGCAACTGGCTTCCAAGGTAACGGTGCTGGTTCGTCGGGGGGAACTCCGTGCGCAACCAATGCTTCAGGATGAAGCAGCAAAGAATGACAAGATGACCTTCGTTTACAACACCAGTGTTACCGAAATCGTTGGTGACGATGTTAAGGTGCGGGGGGTAAAGACCCACAATAACCAAACTGGTGAAGATAAGGAAATGGCTGCCGATGGGGTTTTCATCTACGTTGGTAACGTTCCGATGACCAAGCCATTTACTGACCTTGGCATCCTCGATAATGATGGCTGGGTCAAGACGGACTCAACTATGAAGACGGCGGTTCCGGGCATCTTTGCAATTGGGGACGTGCGTGAGACCCCACTCCGGCAGATTGCCACGGCCGTTGGTGACGGTGCCATCGCTGGTCAGCAGGTCTATCAATACATTAAGGGACTTAAATAGGAAATTAGCGGTGAGCTATTTGCTTACCGCTTTTTTGTATAGTAAAAGTTTAGTAAAATATATAGTAAAGACGCGCATAAGACCCAAGATGCGGTATACTGATTACAGATTAAAGAAGTAAAGGAGACTTTATTGTGAGCTGGAAAGACACCTACCAAGTATGGAAAGAACGGACCGACCTCGATCCTAAGCTTAAGCAAGAATTAGACGCAATGAGCGATGACAAGGAAATTGAGGACGCCTTTTATGGCCCACTGTCATTTGGTACTGCCGGAATGCGGGGACTGATGGGTCCCGGCATTAACCGGATGAATATCTACACGGTTCGTCAGGCTACCGAGGGATTGGCAACCCTGATGGAATCATTGGGGGATGAAGTCAAGCAACGCGGGGTAGCAATTGGCTACGATTCCCGTCATAACTCTTACCAATTTGCCCATGACTCTGCCCGGGTATTAGGGGCTCACGGAATCAAAGTTTACATTTACGACAACGTCCGGCCAACTCCAGAACTTTCCTTCGCTGTTCGCCACAACAAGGCCTACGCCGGGATTATGATTACTGCTAGTCACAACCCAATGGAATACAACGGTTACAAGATTTACGGTGAAGATGGTGGCCAGATGCCACCAAAGGAATCCGACATGATGACTGGCTATATCCGTAAGATCGATGACATCTTTGACATCAAGCTGGCAGATGAACAGGAAATGTTGAATAGTGGTCTGGAGACCGTGATGGGAGAAGACGTTGACCATGCCTACCTGCAACACGCCAAGGAAGTAACGGTTAACCCCGAATTGGCTAAGGAATATGGTAAGGACATGAAGTTTGTCTTCACACCACTCTGCGGGACCGGGCGGATGCTTGGTGAACGGGCACTGCGGCAGGCCGGCTTTACCAACTTTACGATTGAGCCAACCGAAGCCCAACCAAACGGTGACTTCCCAGGCTTGAAGCACCCGAACCCAGAATTTCCGGAAGCTTTTGTCCGGTCAATCAAACTCGGTAAGCAAATTGATGCCGATGTCCTGATTGCAACCGACCCCGACGCTGACCGCCTGGGCTGTGCTGTTCGGCAACCAAATGGTGAATACCAACTGCTGACTGGGAACCAGATTGCTTCAATCATGCTGCACTACATCCTGGAAGCTCACAAGCAGGCGGGAACCCTGCCAAAGAACGCGGCCGCTGTTAAGTCAATTGTTTCCACCAACTTTGCTGCCAAGATTGCAGAAAGCTACGGTGTTTCAATGATCAACGTTCTGACCGGGTTCAAGTGGATTGCGGACCAGATTCACCAATACGAAACCGGGAAGGCCGACCACACCTTCATGTTTGGTTTTGAAGAGAGCTATGGTTACCTGATTAAGCCATTTGTTCGTGATAAGGATGCCATCCAATCACTGACCCTGCTGGCTGAAGTTGCTGCATACTACCGGAGTCGGAACATGACCCTGTACGATGGCCTGCAAGAACTCTTCAAGAAGTACGGTTACTTCCGTGAAAAGACGATTGCTAACACCTACGCCGGGGTTGACGGTCCAGCAAAGATTCAGGGACTGATGAAGAAGTTCCGGGAGGAAGCACCGGCCGACTTTGCTGGTCACAAGGTTGTTGCTACGGAAGACTTCTCCAAGGGAACCAAGACAACGGCTGACGGTCAAGTTAGTGAATTGGGAATTCCAGAATCCAACGTACTTCGTTACCTGCTTGATGATGAGACCTGGATCGCTATCCGGCCATCAGGAACGGAACCAAAGCTGAAGTTCTACATTGGGACAAGCGACGATTCACTGGACAAGGCCAACGAAAAACTAGCCGAATTCGAGAAGGCCCTGCAGGCATTCGCCGAAGAATAAGTCAGCTTCTTAATTAAATAGTATCGCGACGTCAGTAAACGGTTTTTCGCCGAATACTGGCGTTTTTTGGGGTTTGCAGATTAATAGACGAATGCATGTTTGCATGATAAACTTAAATGGTGCAAAAGGGTCTAAATAACTGAGAAATCAGCCCTTTAGACCGTTCGCGAATAAAGTAAAATTGGCTTTGGGGAGGAAAGTTTTGTGATTTACCGACAACCAGATAAAAAGTTTGAACTTGTTTCCGATTATCAGCCGACCGGGGACCAACCGGAGGCAATTGCCCAGTTAACCAAGGGAATCCAGGACGGTGATAAGGCCCAAATCCTGCTGGGGGCTACCGGGACAGGGAAAACGTTCACCATTTCCAACGTGATTGCTAACGTGAATAAGCCGACCTTGATCTTATCCCACAACAAGACCCTGGCTGGGCAGCTTTACGGTGAAATGAAGAAGTTCTTCCCCCACAACGCGGTTGAATATTTCGTTTCTTATTATGACTACTACCAACCAGAAGCCTACGTGCCTTCTAGTGACACCTATATTGAGAAGGACGCCTCGATTAACGATGAAATTGATAAGCTCCGTCATGCCGCCACGACCTCCTTACTGGAACGCAATGACGTGATCGTCGTGGCCTCCGTTTCCAGTATCTTCGGTTTGGGGGATCCCCGGGAATACCAGAACAGTGTTATTTCCCTTCACGTTGGTCAGCAGATTGAACGGGATAAGCTGTTACGCGACCTCGTCAACATCCAGTTTGACCGGAATGACATTGACTTCCAACGGGGCCGTTTCCGGGTTCATGGCGACGTTGTGGAAATCTTTCCAGCTTCGCGTGACGAGCGGGCCCTGCGGATTGAGTTCTTTGGTGACGAGATCGACCGGATTCGGGAGGTTGACGCCCTGACCGGGGAGGTCATTGGTGACAGTGATAAGGTCTCCATTTTCCCCGCTACCCACTTTATGACCAGTGATGAGGTTATGGACCGGGCCCTCCCAGAAATTGAAGAGGACATGAAGAAGCAGGTCAAGAAGTTTACCGACGAAGGAAAACTCTTGGAGGCTGAACGAATTCAACAGCGGACCACCTATGATATTGAGATGATGCGGGAAATGGGTTACACGAACGGTATCGAAAACTATTCTCGCTACATGGATGGTCGCCAACCTGGTGAACCGCCGTTTACCCTCCTGGACTTCTTCCCGAAGGACTTCCTGCTAGTGGTTGACGAATCGCACCAGACGATGCCACAGGTTCGGGGGATGTACAATGGGGACCGGGCCCGGAAACAGATGCTAATTGACTATGGCTTCCGTTTACCCAGTGCCCTTGACAACCGTCCGCTAAAGCTTGATGAATTTGAACAACGGGTCAACCAGGTGGTTTACATGTCGGCAACTCCGGGACCGTACGAGTTAAACCAGACCGACCACATTGCCCAGCAAATCATTCGGCCAACCGGTCTTCTGGACCCAACAATTGAAGTCCGGCCGGTAATGGGCCAAATCGATGACCTGGTCGGTGAGATCAATAAGCGGGTTGAACGCCATGAGCGGGTCTTCGTGACGACTTTGACCAAGAAGATGTCCGAGGATTTGACGGACTATCTGAAGGACCTCGGTTTAAAGGTCAAGTACCTGCACAGCGATATCAAGACCCTGGAGCGGACACAGATTATCCGTGACCTCCGTCTTGGTAAGTTCGATGTCCTGGTCGGGATCAACCTGCTCCGGGAAGGACTAGATGTTCCCGAAGTTTCCCTGGTTGCCATTCTCGATGCGGACAAGGAAGGCTTCCTGCGGAACGAGCGGTCCCTGATTCAAACGATTGGGCGGGCCGCCAGAAACGAACACGGTGCAGTGATCATGTACGCCGACACGGTAACCGACTCAATGCAGAAGGCGATTGACGAGACCAAGCGGCGGCGGTCCATTCAGATGAAGTACAACGAAGAGCACCACATCACGCCGCACACGATTGTTAAGCCAATTCAAGAAGCCATCTCGGCAACGAAGAAGACGGAAGACACCGGCAAGAAGGAAGACGAGAGCGAGTTTACGACCAAGGACTTCGCTAAGTTATCTAAGGATGCTCAACAAAAGATGGTTGCTGAACTGACCGAGCAGATGCAGGCGGCAGCTAAGCGGCTCGACTTTGAGCAGGCGGCGACCCTGCGTGATACGGTAATGGAATTAAAGGCCCAGATGACGGGAAAGAAGACCAAACCTGGTCGGAAGGTTAAGTAAAGGAGAGATACTTCTTGGCAAATGATAAGATCATAATCCATGGGGCCCGGGCTCATAACCTCAAGAATATTGACGTTAAGATTCCGAAGAACAAGCTAGTGGTCATCACCGGTTTATCGGGGTCCGGAAAGAGCTCGCTGGCCTTTGATACCCTTTATGCGGAAGGGCAGCGCCGGTACGTGGAGAGCTTATCCGCTTACGCCCGGCAGTTTTTAGGACAGATGGATAAACCAGATGTCGACTCGATTGATGGCCTCTCACCAGCAATCTCGATTGACCAAAAGACAACTTCCCATAACCCCCGGTCGACCGTGGGGACGGTGACGGAAATTAACGACTTCCTTCGTCTCCTGTGGGCCCGAGTGGGAACACCCATCTGTCCTAACGACCACATCCCGATTAGCAGCCAGTCCGCCGAGCAGATGGTGGACCGGGTCCTTGAATTACCCGAACGGACCCGCCTGCAAATCCTATCACCAGTTGTTCGGGCTAAGAAGGGGACCCAAAAGAAAGTGCTCGCGACCATCAAGCGGGAGGGCTTTGTCCGGGTGCAAGTCGATGGTGAGACATACGACTTGGATGAGGTTCCCGAACTTAATAAGAACCAGAAGCACACCATCAACGTGGTAATCGACCGGATCATTGTGAAGGACGGGATCCGTTCGCGTCTGTTTGACTCCTTTGAAGCGGCCCTGCGTTTGAGCAGTGGGTACGCAATTGCCGACGTCATTGGGGGCGACCCGATTCCGTTCTCCGAGAAGTACGCCTGCCCAATCTGCGGCTTTACGGTTGGTGAGTTGGAGCCCCGCCTGTTTTCCTTTAACGCACCAATGGGAGCTTGCCCGGAGTGTGAGGGGCTCGGTTCAAAACTTGAGGTCGATGTAGACCTGGTTGTTCCCGACCGGACAAAGACCCTTAACGAAGGGGCAATGGTTCCGTGGAACCCCATCTCGTCACAGTACTACCCGGCCCTGTTGGCCCAGTTCTGCCAGTCAGTGGGGATTGACATGGACACGCCGTTTAACAAGCTGCCCAAGAAGCAGCAGAAGCAGGTCCTTTACGGGAATGGTGACAAGCTGTTCCACTTCCACTACGAAAATGACTTTGGGGGTGTCCGCGACGTTGATGTCCGGTTTGAAGGGGTCGTTAATAACGTTAGCCGCCGGTACAAGGAGACTAACTCCGACTTTACCCGGGAGCAAATGCGCAAGTACATGACCGAACTGCCGTGTCCAGCCTGTCACGGTTACCGACTAAACCAGCGGGCACTAGCCGTCAAGATTGACGGACAAAACATTGGTCAGGTTTCCGATTATTCAATCAGTAAGGCAATTGACTTCTTCAAGGGGGTTAAGCTGTCGGCGCAAAACGAACAGATTGCCCGTCCCATCCTGAAGGAGATCCTCGACCGGCTGACCTTTATGAAGAACGTTGGGGTTGAGTACCTAACACTGAGCCGGTCGGCCCGGACACTTTCCGGTGGGGAGGCCCAGCGGATTCGGCTGGCAACCCAGATTGGTTCCAACCTTTCCGGGGTAATGTATGTGCTCGACGAACCATCGATTGGGCTTCACCAGCGGGACAATGACCGCCTGATTTCATCTTTGAAGGCCATGCGTGACCTCGGTAATACTCTGATCGTGGTTGAACACGATGAGGACACGATGCGGGCCGCCGATTACATCATTGACATTGGCCCTGGCGCCGGCGAAAACGGTGGGCAGGTCATGGCTGCCGGCACCCCGAAGCAGGTCATGCGGTCACGTAAGTCACTGACTGGTCAGTACCTAGCGGGTAAGAAATTTATTCCGGTGCCCACGAAGCGACGCCCGGGCAATGGCAAGCACCTGATTTTGAAAGGGGCCTGTGCCAACAACCTAAAGAAAATTGATGTGGACTTTCCACTGGGGAAGTTCATCTGCGTCACGGGGGTTTCCGGTTCCGGAAAGTCAACTTTGGTCAACCTGATTCTCAAGCGGGTGCTGGCCCAAAAGCTTAACCACAATTCCGCCAAGCCAGGAAAGTACGGCTCAATTAGCGGAATCAAGAACATTGAAAAGGTGATTGACATTGACCAGTCACCGATTGGGCGGACCCCCCGCAGTAACCCGGCAACCTACACCGGTGTCTTTGATGACATTCGGGAACTCTTTGCCCAGACCAACCAGGCGAAGGTGCGGGGTTACACCAAGGGCCGCTTCAGCTTCAATGTTAAGGGCGGCCGGTGCGAAGCCTGTCACGGTGATGGGATTCTCAAGATCGAGATGAACTTCCTCCCGGATGTCTACGTCCCGTGTGAGGTCTGTCACGGTACCCGCTATAATTCTGAGACCCTGGAAGTGGAATACAAGGGGAAGAACATTGCCCAGGTGCTGAACATGACGGTGTCTGAGGCCCTCAAGTTCTTCAGTGCAATCCCAAAGATCCGGCGGAAACTGCAAACCATTGAAGACGTCGGCCTTGGTTACGTCCACCTGGGACAACCGGCAACGACCCTCTCTGGTGGGGAGGCCCAGCGGATGAAGCTGGCCGCCGAACTGCACCGTCAGTCCCACGGAAAGAGCTTCTACATCCTAGATGAACCGACAACTGGTTTGCACATGGATGACATCAAACGGCTGCTGAGCGTCCTCCAACGGTTGGTTGATGCTGGCAACACCGTACTGGTAATTGAGCACGACCTTGATGTTGTCAAGTCGGCCGACTGGCTGATCGACCTGGGACCAGAAGGTGGGGACGCCGGTGGCTACGTTGTGGCAACCGGTACACCCGAAGAAGTGGCCCAGGTTAAGGAAAGCTACACCGGCCAGTACCTGAAGAAGATGCTGGAAAGAGACAGTGAATGGGCCCAGAAACGGGCAGCAAAAAAGAAAAAGTAAGCAAGTAAGAAAGCCCCAATGTTTGGTATCTACGAACACTGGGGCTTGTTTTCTAATGACAGGGGGCCAAAAAATGATTTTGATTAGTGCATGTTTAGCGGGCTTTAACGTCCGCTACGATGGTGGAAACGCACAAAACGACTTAGCGGTTAAGTTGGTGGCGTTGGGAAAGGCAATTACGGTTTGTCCAGAGATCATGGGCGGGCTAAAGACACCCCGGACCCCAGCAGAAATCCAGGGTGGAACGGGGGATGACGTCCTCGCTGGTCGCGCCCTGGTAGTTAGCCGTGACGGGGTCGACGTCACAAAACGCTACCTCGCCAGCGCCCACCGGGTCCTGCAGATTGCCCAGGATAATGATGTTCAGGTGGCCTTTTTGAAGCAAAAGAGTCCCGCTTGTGGAACCAAGCTTGTCTATGACGGGTCCTTCTCCGGCCGGCGGATTCCTGGCTTTGGGGTTACGGCAGCCCTGCTCCACCAAAAGGGAATCACCGTGTTCGGCGATGAAGATTTGACCATTGCCACCTTACGACCCTACTTGGACCAGGGGACGGTTGACCTGCTGGAAAATGATAATTTGCGGTCATAAGGGGTCCGGAGAGGACACGCCCGGCACGATGTGTTACAATTGCTAAGTATTGTATTAAGAGGAGAGGGGATTGATGATGACGGAGAAAATGAAAGTCGTAATCATCACTGGGATGAGTGGTGCCGGCAAGACACTGGCCATCCACAGCTTTGAGGACCTTGGCTACTTCGTGATTGATAATATGTTGCCCAGTTTAGCCGAAAAGTTCGTGGACGTGATTGAAGAATCGGGAGAATTCAATAAGATTGCGATGGTTACTGATTTACGCTCCCGTGGTTTCTACGACCAGGTTTTACCAAGCCTGAAAAAGCTACGCCAGCGCGATGACCTGGCTGTCCGGGTCCTCTTCCTCGATGCCGATAACGTTACCCTGGTTTCTCGCTACAAGGAAACGCGCCGTCTGCACCCCCTGGCACGCCAGGGAAGAATCTTGGACGGGGTTGAACGGGAACGAAAATTATTGACCGAGTTAAAGAGCCGGGCGGACGTGATCATTGATACGACTGATTTGACCCCGCGGAACCTTAAGTTAAGGATTAATAAGCTCTTTAGTCATGGTGAAGGAAGCAACTTCTTCGTCGAGGTGATGTCATTTGGCTTTAAATATGGGCTCCCCTTGGATGCCGACATTGTAATGGACGTGCGGTTTTTGCCGAACCCCTTCTATGTTCCGGAACTCAAGCACCTGACCGGGAATGATCGGGCGGTCCAGGAATACGTGATGAAGAATAAGGGGGCCCAGGAGTTCTATGCCCACCTCCTCTCCCTTTTGAAGAATGCCCTACCGGGATACATTCGGGAAGGGAAGAGTAGTTTAACGGTCGCCATCGGTTGTACTGGGGGGCAACACCGCTCAGTGACAATTGCCAACCGGCTTGCAAAGGACCTTAAAACGGCTGGGTACCATGTTAACTTGTACCACCGTGACGCGGACAAGGCTAAATAGGAAGGAGAGATTTAATGTTCCATAAACCGAAAATAGTGGTGATTGGTGGTGGAACGGGGTTACCCGTCATCTTGCGGGGCTTAAGAGACCAGGATGCGGACGTGACCGCCGTTGTTACCGTTGCCGATGATGGTGGGTCGTCAGGAATCTTACGTAATTATATTAACGTTGTCCCGCCTGGTGATATCCGGAATGTCCTGGTGGCTTTGTCGGAATTACCCCAGCTGGAATTAGATATTTTCCAGTACCGTTTCCGGAGTTCGGACCAGTTCTTTGCTGGTCACGCCATCGGCAACCTAATTATTTCGGCCCTTTCGGAGATGAAAGATGGTATCTTCCCCGCCGTTCAAGAACTATCCAATATGATGCGGATTCGGGGACACATCTATCCGGTGGCCAATGAGCCACTGACCCTGAATGCGGAGTTCACCGACGGCACAAAGCTCAGCGGTGAATCAGAAATCTCCGCTGCCCACAAGCAGATCAAGCGGGTCTGGGTCACACCTTCCAACGACCAGGATGGTCACCCGGTTAAACCGGTTCCCGAAGTCATTCAGGCAATTCATGAGGCGGATCAGATTGTAATCGGGCCGGGGAGCTTGTTTACCAGTATCCTGCCCAATTTGATGATTAAGGAGGTTGGCGACGCGGTCTGTCAGAGCAAGGCTGAAGTCGTCTACATCTGCAACATCATGACCCAAAAGGGCGAGACGGACCACTTTACCGATGCCGACCACGTCCGGGTCTTAAACGACCACCTGGGGAAGAACTTTATTGATACTGTCCTGGTAAACATCCAGCCAGTACCGAAAAACTACTTGGACTTTAAGCAGTGGAATGAGATTTCCCAACCGGTCAGCCACGACTTTCAAGGGCTGCGCCAGCAGGGCTGCCGGGTAATCAGTTCTAACTTTCTGCGGTTAAAGGACAACGGTGCCTTTCATGATCGGGACCGGGTTGTTGCTGAATTAATGAATCGCTTGCATGAAGTCCACGATTAAAGGAGGGGACCGCCTTGTCATACGCCAGTGATGTCAAGAAGGAATTAACGTCGATCAAGGTTCACCAAAAGAACGCGCAGGCGGAACTGATGGCGCTGATTAGGATGAACGGTAGCATCGCCATTGCCAACCACCAGCTGGTCCTTAATATTCAAACGGAAAACCCGGCAATTGCCCGGCGGGTTTACTCTTTGCTGAAGCAGTTTTACCACGTGGAGAGTGATATCGTGGTTCGCCGGAAGATGAAACTGAAAAAGAACAACCAGTACATCGTCCGCCTTCGTTATTCCGCCCAGCGGGTCTTGGATGATCTGGGAATCTTACAGAACCTGCAGATCAAGGAACGGGTACCGTTAGACTTGCTGAAAGACGAATGGATGGTCCGCTCCTACCTGCGGGGGGCCTTCCTTGCCGGGGGATCGGTCAATAATCCAGAGACTTCTCGTTATCATTTGGAAATCTATTCCCTGTATGAGGAGCACAACGAGATGATTGCCCAGATGATGAACAAGTTCGGCCTGAACGCCCAGACGACGGCCCGGCGAAGTGGCTACATCGTTTACCTGAAGGAAGCCGAAAAGATTGCTAACTTCATGTCCCTCATTGGGGCGACAAATTCGATGCTCCAGTTTGAAAACGTCCGGATTGTTCGGGATATGCGGAACTCGGTTAACCGCCTAGTTAATTGCGAGAACGCCAATATGAATAAAATTGCCAACGCCTCAACTCGGCAGATTGAAAATATTAAGCTGATTGAGAATACGGTTGGGCTGGCAAGCCTACCGGATAAGCTCCGCGAGATTGCCCAGACGCGGCTGAACCACCAGGAAGTTAGTCTGAAGGAGCTTGGGCAGCTTGTTCCTGGCGGGCCCATCTCGAAGTCCGGGGTCAACCACCGTTTGCGGAAGCTAAATGCGTATGCTGACGAGCTGCGGACAAGCAAGACAATTTAATAATCACTCAGGACACTTTATAAAAGACGTCATGGATTGGAAATTTTACCAAGTCCATGGCGTCTTTTTTGACTTTATTACGTGCCATTGATTAGACCAATTTATTTATTTTATTGATAAATAAATAAAATTTGACCATACCAATCATTATTTTTGGAAAAGAATCCAAATTACTAAATGAACAAGTACTAGTAAAAAGAGGGTAAAAAAGAAAAATTTTACCAATCTCCTTGTCGTGTCACCACGCCAGTGCAAACCGTTGCCCAAATAGACACTTTTGAAGAATATGGTTGACAGTTTGGCAAATACCAGTTAGGAAATAAGCACACTCAAGAAAAGGAGATGCCGCAATGGTAGAGCGAGAGCAAAAGGATGTTTTATGGTTTGATGAATTACATCGCCAGGATGTAGACCTCGTTGGTGGTAAGTCGTCCTCTCTAGGGGAGCTAACCTCGGCGACCCAGATCCCGGTACCGTACGGTTTTGCGACAACGACCCATGCTTACAAGGCATTTATGGCGGCAACTGGTTTGAACGAACAAATCAACCAGCTGCTAGCAACAATCAAGGACTACGAGGATACTGATGAACTGCATACGGTGTGTGCCAATATCCGCTCACTGATTGTCAATGCGGAAATGCCAACCGACCTAGCAACGACGATCAAGAAAGCTTACCAGCAGTTGGCGGTCAAGATGGGGCAAACGGACCCCTTCGTGGCGGTTCGGTCCAGTGCCACCGCTGAGGACCTGCCGAATGCATCGTTTGCTGGTCAACAGGAAACCTACCTCAACGTTCAGGGAGCCGACCTGGTTGTTAAGAAGGTCCAGGAGTGCTACTCATCGCTCTTTACTGACCGGGCAACTTACTACCGGCATAAGCAGCATTTTCCTCACGAAAAGGTGGCCCTATCAGCCGCAATCCAGATGATGGTCTTCTCTAAAGCAGCGGGAATTATGTTCTCGGTTAACGTGGCAAATGGGAATGACCAGCAGATGGTAATTGACACCATCTGGGGCCTGGGTGAATACATCGTCCTGGGCAAGGTGACCCCGGACCACTACGTCATCGATAAGGACAGCGGGGAGATTATTGACCGCACAATCACTAACAAGCCCGTTGAACTTCTGCAAAGACCCGGCGGTGGCACCTTTGAACAGGAAGTTCCAGCCGACCGCGCTAGCCAGCCTCCCCTTACTGACGACCAGGTCAAAGAGCTTGCTGGTTATGCCAAGCAGATTGAAAAGCACTATGGCTGTTACATGGACATGGAATTTGCCCTCGACCGACCAACCAATAAGTTATGGCTAGTGCAGGCCCGTCCAGAAACGGTGTGGTCGAATAAGAAAAAAGAAAAGAAGGAAACGGGGGAGGAAACGATGAAGGATGCCCAGCCAATTTTAAAGGGATTACCAGCCAGCCCCGGTTTAGCCAGTGGGAAGGTCCACGTAATTGCCGACCCACAAGACATTGATGATTTCAAAGATGACGAGGTCCTGGTGACCCAAATGACGTCCCCGGACTGGGTTCCCGCGATGAAGAAGGCGGCCGCCATTATTACTAATAACGGGGGGATGACCTGTCACGCGGCGATTGTTTCGCGGGAAATGCAGATTCCGTGCTTGGTAGGGACTGCTGCCTGTGGGACCGCGGCGATGGACGTCCTCCACGACGGTGACCAAGTAACGGTGGATGCCAAAAACGGGGTTGTCTATGCCGGGGACCTGACGAAGGAACTGGCACCAAAAGAGCAAGCGCCCGCGACACCTGCAGCGGCAGTCGAATACTTTGCCCCGACAGCTACCCGGGTAATGATGAATCTGGGGGACCCCGACCTTGCTAAACGATACGCTAGCCTGCCGGCGGACGGGATCGGCCTGATGCGGGAAGAATTCATCTGGACAACCGCCATTCATGAACACCCCCTCTACCTAATCAAGACGGGGCATCCGGAAAAGGTTGTTGATGGCCTTGCCGCCGGAATTGCGAAGGTTGCCCGGGCGATGGCGCCCCGGCCAATGATCCTCCGCTTCTCGGACTTTAAGTCCGGTGAGTACCGCCACTTAAAGGGTGGCGAAGAGTTTGAACCGCATGAACCTGCCGACCTCCTCGGCTGGCGGGGCGCGGCTCGCTACTACGATCCCCACTTCATCGAAGCGTTCAAGCTCGAACTGGCGGCGGTGAAGAAGGTCCGGACGGAACTCGGCTTGACTAACTTAAACGTCATGATTCCCTTTGTCCGGACGGTCGATGAAATGGCCAAGATAACTGAATTAATGGCTGAAAACGGTCTAAAGCGAAGTGCTGACTTCAAGGTTTACATGATGGCGGAGATCCCATCCAACATTATCTTGGCGGACCAGTTTAACCGCTACGTTGATGGTTACTCGATTGGTTCTAACGACCTGTCGATGCTAATCCTTGGCTGTGATCGCAACAACGACACCGTTTCGTCACTGTTCGATGAGCGGAACTTGGCCGTCAAGCGGGCCATCGCCCACCTCATCACGGTTGCCCACCGCGATGGCAAGACGGTTTCAATTTGTGGCCAGGCCCCTTCGGAATATCCAGAATTTACTGAGTTCCTGATTCGTAGTGGGATCGACTGCGTATCCGTCAATCCAGATATGGTCAAGGAAACGAAGAAAAACGTGGCCCACTTTGAGCAACGGCTCCTCCTTGACCAGGCGACTGGTCGTGGCCGGCAATTAGATAGTGAAATTAACTGGTAAGACAGAAGAAAGGAAAATAAAAATGCAAATTTATGTTGATGCTCATGCTGAACACGATGGAAATGGAACCAAGCAATTACCATTCAAGCGCATCCAGGAAGCAGCTACCATTGCCCGTCCTGGTGACCTCGTCAAGGTAATGCCCGGTGTTTACCGGGAAAGCGTTGATCCGCGTTTTGCGGGGACCAAGAATAAGCCTATCCTTTACCAAGCGGTGAAGCAGAACTTAACGATTATCACTGGTGCCGAAAAGGTCGACGACTGGGAACCGGTTGGGGTCGATGTTTGGCGGACCGTGATTGCTAACCAGCGTTTCGGTAAGTACAACCCCTACACGACCCATGTAAAAAAAGATGGTGACTTCCAGCATACCGGGGAAGTCTTCTTGAACAACCGGGCCCTTTACGAAGTTGATAGCCTAGCCAAGGTTAAGGCACCGCAGATGGGCGCAATCGACCAAAATCCGGATCGTCAGTATGTTTGGTACACATGTCAGGACCAGAAGATGAACACGACGGTTATCTACGCCAACTTCCAGGGGAAGGATCCCAACCGGTCAAACGTGGAAGTAACCTTTCGTGAGACCTGCTTCTACCCCCAGCAAGCACAGATTGACTTCCTGGTGCTCTCCGGCTTTACCCTGACCAAGGCAGCCAGTCAGTGGGCCGGGGCCGACTACAACAAGGCGGTCGTCGGGACTAACCATGCCCAAGGTTGGAAGATCTTGAACTGTAACGTTTCCCACGCCAAGTGTGCCGGGATTTCCTTAGGACGTTACCCAGTAGTGCCAGCTGATGAGGAGCTGAAGGGTCACCCGGTTAAGCACTACATTAAGAACAACCGGATTTTTGACTGCGGCCAAGCCGGGGTCCTGGGGGTTGACGGTAACCCAGCACCAGTGATCGAACATAACCACTTCTTCCGCATCAACACCCGCTTCAACCTCGTCGGTGAAACCGTCAGCGCCATTAACCTGCTTCCGGCAATCGGTGCCCAGATCCGGCGGAACTGTATCCACGATTGCACACGGGGAATCTGGCTGGGAGGCCGGGTAGAAAAGACCCAGATTAGCCGGAACCTGATGTACAATAACAGCCTGCCTGGTGATTTTAAACTAACTGATCAGAACCAGCAGGACCTGCTGGCCCGCTTGGGTGAGGATATTCAGGTAGAAAATTCGGTGGGTCTGACGACCATTGATAATAACTTCCTCCTGTCAGACTGTGCCCTTCGCCTGGAAAGTTATGAAATTCTGCTGACGCACAATCTTATTAACGGACGAGTTGCCTGGCAGTCCAACCAGGCTGAACAGGCCGGTGACCCGCTTTACCACCGTATCAACCAGGGGAACGCGCAGGATAAGCTGACTTCTTACTTCTTTAACAACCTCTTTGTTAAGAAGGAGTTGCGTTCGGCGATGAAGACACTGATTGGTAAACAAGCCGACCAACACCATGAAAAACTGGGGCAAGCAGAAGGACCAAACGAGTTCTTCGCCACCCGTGATAACCAACTGGTCCGGCTCAATGCTAACAAGGAGGGGAACTGCTTTGTTGGTGCTACGCGGCCGGTCAAGCTGGTGGTGGAAAACCGGCGGCGGGGCTTCTTCTTGAAGGGCGACCTAGGTCAAGCCTTAACCGAAGACAGTTGCCGTCTTCTCACCATGGCGGGCCAGAAGTCGGCGCGGACCATTGATACTGACTTCGCTGGTCACCACCGGGAAGGCTACCGAGTAACCCCAGGTCCTTTAGACCGCAAGGCTGAATACACGTCCTGCCTGTTTCGGGCAATGGCCTAACTAAAGGAGGACAAAATGCGCAAACCATTTATTATCGCAAACTGGAAAATGCATAAGAACATTGAAGAATCAGTAGCCTTCATTAACCAGATTAAGGCCGCCCTCCCCCAAGTGGCAGATGAAGAAGTGGGGATTGCGGCCCAGGCGGTGGCCCTGTCGAGCATGAAACAGACTGCCCAGGGTACCAACCTCCAAATCATTGCCCAGAATGCTGCCAGTGAACTGGCGGGACCGTATACGGGGGAAATCAGTGCCCGTTCCTTGGCAGATGCCGGGGCATCCTATGTCATGCTGGGACATCTGGAACGCCGGCGCTTATTCCATGAGGACAACCAGATTATCAACCAAAAGGTCCGGTCGGCGCTGACGACGGGAATCACCCCAATTATCTGTACCGATGACAAGATGGTCCAGGCCGAGGTCAACGGTGAAATTCACTACGTCTTTGACCAGCTGAAGGGGGTCTTAAAGGGTGTGGCCCCGGCCCACCTGCAAAAGATTGTCCTGTCCTATGAACCAAGTTGGGCAGTTGGCAGTAGCCAAACCGCCAATCCCAAGGTTGCTCAACAGGGCTGTCACCGGATTCGGCAAACCGTTGCTAACTTATATGGTGGCTTGCTCGCCGACCAGGTGCGGATTCTCTATGGAGGAAGCGTAAATCCGCAAAACATTAGTGCCATCATGTCCCAACCGGACGTGGATGGTGTCCTTATCGGTCGTGCTAGTTTACGGCCTGACGACTTTTTGGAAATGGTGAACTGGCAACAACCAGTTTCAAATGTGATGTAAGAAAGGAAATAGCATAATGGCATACTTTGATAATGGTAACAAGATTTTTGCGGATGCCCGGGCAAAGCACTACGCGGTCGGGGCCTACAATATAAATAATTTGGAGTGGACCCGGGCGATTTTGCGGGCAGCAAACGAAACTAAGACGCCCGTCCTGGTCCAGGTATCCATGGGGGCGGCAAAGTACATGGGTGGCTTTAAGTTTGTCCGTGATATGGTTGCCGACCAGATGGACGCGATGGACATTACGGTCCCGGTAATTTTGAACCTTGACCACGGTGACTATGACGCAGCCATGAAATGTATTGAACTCGGTTATTCCTCAGTGATGTATGATGGACATAAGTTACCGGTAAAGGAGAACTATGCGCGGACAAAGGAAGTCGTCCATGCAGCCCACCAGCGGGGAATTTCTGTCGAGGCCGAGATTGGTAAGGTCGGTGAGAACCAGGACACCAACAGTGGGGAACTGGCCTCAGTAGAGGATGCCCGGGCGTTTGCTGATCTGGGGGTTGATAAGCTGGCCTGTGGGATTGGTAATATTCATGGAATCTATCCCGCTGGCTGGCGGGGCCTGGACTTTAACCGCCTCGCTGCCATTGCGGATGCTGTTGACATTCCCCTTGTCCTGCACGGCGGCTCGGGAATCCCCAAGGAACAGGTTCAAAAGGCAATCTCAATGGGAATTGCAAAGGTGAATATCAACACCGAGTTCCAGCTGGCCTTTCAAGATGCCACCCGGGCCTACATTGAGGCGGCCCGCGACCTTGACAAGGACCACAAGGGGTATGACCCGCGGAAGTTGCTCTTACCGGGGACGGAAGCAATTACCAATAAGATGAAGGAAATGATTGAGTGGCTGGGGACCCCCGCGGTCGCTTAATCAACTTGTGGAGGAATAACGATGGCAACAACTGTATATTTTATTCGACATGGAGAGACCTACTTTAACCGCTTCGCCCGGCTGCAAGGATGGTCAGACACCCCATTGACCGCTAAGGGACACGATGACGCGGTCAAAATCGCCAAGGTGCTGGTACCGCTGAAGATTGACTACTTCTTTTCCAGTGATTTAAAGCGGGCAATTGACACCGCCCAAATCATAATTGACCAGCTAAAACTCCCTAATATCAGTCACCCAACGCAGGAAAAATGCTTTCGGGAGGTCTTCTACGGGTCATTCGAAGGGCACAGTAATGAAGAGGGGGCAATTTGGGCCAGCTGCCTCGGCGGCAAACGGTTCCGCCGGATTGGTGATTTAGTGGCTGAGTTTGGGGTCAAAAAAGCCCATGACCTCCTCAAGCAGGCCGACCCGGCCCATCTGGCGGAGGATAGTGCCGAGTTGGACCACCGAGTAAAGCAGATGCTTGATCTCTTCGTATCTTTACCGTCAGGCAGTAATGTCGTTGTTGCCAGTCATGGTTCAATCATCCAATACCTGGCAACGGTATTTGGTGATCTGGACCAGTACGAAAACCCCGCTAACGGGGCCTTAATGAAGTTAATTATCGAAGATCATAACGCACGCGTGGTGGGCTATAATCAGTTCGCAATATAATAAGAAAGCGGGAAGGAAACCTTTGCAGATTTCCTTCCCGCTTATCTTTTCCAGTTCAGTAATCAGATTACTTCAAGCTGGAATTGTTTTCCATGATCCCGTCAAGCAGACCGTAGTCAACCGCTTCTTGAGCAGTTAAGTAGTGGTCACGTTCGGTATCACGGTTGATCTTTTCGATTGGTTGACCAGAATTCTTTGCCAAGATGCCGTTAATCATCTTCCGGGTCTTCAGAATTTCGGTTGCCGCAATTTCAATTTCAGTTTGTTGACCTTGAGCACCACCAGATGGTTGGTGAATCAAGACTTGGGAGTGTGGTAAGCCGAACCGCTTACCCTTTGTTCCGGATGAAACCAGGACACTGGCCATTGAAGCCGCCATCCCGATAACGATTGTTTGCACATCTGACTTGATGAAGTTCATCGTGTCGTAAATGGCCATCCCGGAAGTAACAACACCACCAGGTGAGTTAATGTATAAGTAAATGTCTTTAGTTGAGTCTTGCGCATCCAAGAAGAGGAGCTGCGCAACAATTGAGTTTGCCATGTCGTCTTCGATTGGACCAGAAAGCATGATGATCCGGTCCTTCAGAAGCCGTGAGTAGATATCATAGGCACGTTCGCCACGTGAAGACTGCTCAATGACAGTTGGAACTAAGTTCATATTGTGGCCTCCTTGTTAATTAGCACTCGTTAGCAATAGTTGCTAACTGATATTAATACTATACTCGATTGGTCAAAAAAGGTCAAATGATTTGCCACCTATTTATACTTACCGCTAATATTATGCCATCTTCACCCATAATAAGGAAGAAAGACGGTCGCGCTTTTAAAAAAGTATAATAAAAGTGGCCGTGAGAAAAGATAATTTTCTCACGGCCACATTGTATAGTTGTTAGTCCTTATTAATGTCAGCGCATAACAGGTTCAATTCGGCGTTTGCACTTTGGTAGTCAAGGGCCTTCCAATCAGTAGTGGTTACAAAAACATTTAATTCATTAGTGTTAGTCATAATAAAATCCTCCTGGAGCAGTTAGTTATTTTTGTTCGCTCTTTAAGTTCATTTAGAATAGTACACTAAATTGGTCTGATTTGCAATGCCTCATATATCAATATTTTTGGAAGTATTTACTAAATTGGTCTAGGCTACTGGGCTGAAGCATTGCCTGGTAAGGGTTGCCGTTGCTGAAAAATAAATGTTTACTAGAAAGAAAATTTACTGCTAGGGGAGCATAATTTCACCAGGACTTGCTTTTTATACCGCAGCCCGGTATAATTGGAACGTTAATTCATTTACGAACACAATAAGGAGGCATATAGCTATGCGTAAAGCACACCCATACGGCGTACAAGGCCGTCGCCCAGTTGCTCCTAAGTACAAGCGAGCATTAAAAGAAAAGAAGATTGAAGCTATTCGTAAGTGGGCTAAGGAAAAGCCAGCTGAAGAAAAGTAATCTTACTATAAAAAGGCAGCACGTCTTGGCGTGCTGCCTTTTTTGTTGGCGTTAGTCTTGTAAAACAAAAAGCTGGCGGGAAATCAATCCCGCCAGCTTTTCTAAATAAAAATGCGCCCCCCGAGAGTCGAACTCGGATCTCGAGAACCGGAATCTCACGTGCGATCCATTACACTAAGGGCGCGTCAACGAATATTATAATATCCCATCCCATATTAAATTGCAAGCATTATTTGAATTTTTTAATCAAGATAACGTTTTCACAAGAAAAAAGCAAATTTCTGAGGTGATTGAATAGACAATTCCAAACAAGATGAGTATTATTAAGAGCGTAAGGTTTTGTACCTTGTCTGACGAAAAGTGGTGGTAATTTCAACCACTAATTTTGTTGGATGAGACACTTATTATGTTTTTCCTAAAGGAGGAATTTGCAGTATGACTGTAAAAATTGGTATTAATGGTTTCGGCCGTATCGGTCGTTTAGCATTCCGTCGTATTCACGAACTCAACACTGATGACATCGAAGTTGTTGCTATCAACGACTTGACTTCACCAGAAATGTTGGCTTACTTACTCAAGTACGACTCTACCCAAGGTCGGTTCAATGGTGAAGTTTCATCCACTGACAAGGGTATCGTTGTTGACGGTAAGGAATACCCTGTATACGCAGAACGTGACGCACGTAACATTCCTTGGGTAAAGAACGACGGTGTTGACTTTGTCCTTGAATGTACTGGTTTCTACACTTCTGCAGAAAAGTCACAAGCTCACTTGGATGCCGGCGCAAAGCGTGTTCTGATTTCCGCACCTGCTGGTAACATCCCAACTGTTGTTCCTGGTGTTAACCTGGACACTCTTACTGCTGACGACAAGATCGTTTCCGCTGGTTCTTGCACGACTAGTTGCCTTGCTCCAATGGCATACTTCCTTAACAAGAACTTCGGTATCAAGGTTGGTACTATGACTACTATCCACGCTTACACTGGTAGCCAAGCTGTTCTTGACCAACCACGTGGTAAGAAGTTCCGTAACAACCGTGCCGCAGCTATTAACACTATTCCTCACTCAAGTGGTGCTGCTAAGGCTATCGGCCTGGTTATCCCTGAATTGAACGGTAAGCTTTCTGGTCACGCACAACGTGTTGCCGTTCCTACTGGTTCTTTGACTGAACTTGTTTCTGTTCTGAACAAGAAGGTCACTGTTGACCAAGTTAACGACGCTATGAAGGAAGCTACCAAGAACAACCCTGCTTACGGTTACACTGAAGACCCAATCGTATCTAGCGATATCATTGGTTCTACCTTCGGTTCTGTATTTGACCCATCTCAAACTGAAATCATGGAAGGCGAAGATGGTACTCAATTAGTTAAGACCGTTGCATGGTACGACAACGAAAACGGCTTTACTAGCAACATGATTCGGACCCTGCTTCACTTTGCTGAACTCTAATCCGACATTTAGCTAAAAGTACTAAACAAAAGGTGGGAGGAGGAAACTCCAACCACTTTTTTTCTTAAAAGGAGGAGCTAATAAACATGGCTAAACTTACTGTTGAAGATTTACCATTAGAAGGTAAAAAAGTATTAATGCGTGTTGACTTTAACGTGCCAATCAAGGACGGCGTTGTTGGCGACGACAACCGGATCGTGGCTGCTTTGCCAACGATTAAGTACGTTATTGAACACGGTGGTCGGGCAATCCTCTTCTCCCACTTAGGTCGGGTTAAGAAGGAGGAAGACAAGCCAGGTCTGTCAATGCGTCCGGTTGCTGAACGGCTTTCCAACCTGCTGAACAAGCCGGTTACCTTTGTTCCTGTAACTGAAGGTAAGCAACTCGAAGATGCCATCAACAACATGAACAATGGTGATGTTCTGCTGGTTCAAAACACCCGTTACGAAGATGTTAAGGATGGCGAATACGTCAAGCGCGAATCTGGTAACGACCCTGAATTAGGTAAGTACTGGGCTTCTCTCGGCGATGTCTTCATCAACGATGCCTTTGGTACTGCCCACCGGAAGCACGCTTCCAACGTCGGAATTGCCACTAACATGCCTGGTAAGGCTGCTGCTGGTTACCTGATGGAAAAGGAAATCAAGTTCTTAGGTGACGCCGTCGACAACCCACAACGTCCATTCGTTGCCATCCTCGGTGGTGCCAAGGTTTCCGACAAGATTGGTGTTATTGACCACTTGCTGGACAAGGCGGACAAGATCATCATCGGTGGTGGGATGGCTTACACCTTCTACGCTGCCAAGGGAATTAAGATTGGTAACTCCTTAGTTGAAAAGGACAAGATTGACGTTGCCAAGGAAATCCTGGACAAGGCTGGCGACAAGCTGGTACTGCCAATCGATAACGTTGTCGCTGATAAGTTCAACAACGACGCTGACACCAAGGTTGTTGAAGGAGACATTGACGATGGTTGGATGGCCCTTGACATTGGTCCTAAGACTATCAAGCAGTACGAAGACGTTTTGAAGGACGCTAAGACGGTTGTTTGGAACGGCCCAATGGGTGTCTTCGAAATGCCTAACTTTGCTAAGGGAACACTGGAAATCGGTAAGTTCCTCGGTACCCTGGATGACGCAACCACGATTGTCGGTGGTGGGGACTCCACTGCTGCCGTAAAGCAATTGGGTGTTGCTGACAAGTTGACCCACATTTCCACTGGTGGTGGTGCTTCACTGACCTACCTCGAAGGGAAGACTTTGCCAGGAATTGCCGCAATTTCTGAAAAATAATTGACTAGCCTAAGGGGCCGTACTGGTCGCTTAGGTTGATAAACGGGGTTCCACCGCTGATGCAAAAGCGGTGGAACCCGTTTGTGTAATTAACAATAGTAAAGCGGGGGCCCGCTGCCCAGGGGCTGACCATCCATTAAATAGGGGGAATTTTATGCGTATTCCGATTATTGCCGGTAACTGGAAAATGAACAAAACCGTTGATGAGGCCGTTGCGTTCGTTAAAGAGATTAAGGATCAGCTGCCGCCCGCTGCCCAGTTGCAAACGGCCCTGGCGGCACCGACCCTGTGCCTGATGCCAATGATGCGGGCCGCAGCTGGCTCGCCACTGAAGTTGATGGCGGAAAACTGCTTCTACAAGAATGCTGGTGCCTACACGGGGGAGACGAGTCCCTTTGCCCTTTACCAGGCCGGAATTCACCACGTTATCCTGGGCCACTCTGAGCGCCGGAAGTACTTCCATGAGGACGATGGGTTGATCAATAAAAAGGTGAAGGCGGCCCTTGACAATGGCCTCTGCCCGATTGTTTGCTGTGATGACACAATGGGCAGGCGAATTGCCAAGGACGACAAGGTCCACTGGGTTGTTGGCCGGATCCTAGCCGACTTAAAGGGGCTAAGCACCAACGACATTCGTAAAGTTACCGTTGCTTATGAGCCCAGCTGGGCAATTGGTAGCGGTCAGAGCGCCGATCCTGACCAGGCGGAGGAGGGCTGCTACCTGATTCGCCAAACGATCAGCGACATGTACGGTGATACAGTGGCCGATGACGTCCGAATCCTTTACGGGGGAAGCGTCACTCCTGAAAACACCAGCGCGTTGATGGCGACTGCCGACATTGACGGTGTCCTGGTCGGTGCGGATAGCCTGGACGCGAAAACTTTTTTAGAAATAGTTAACCATTAAATGCTTGTTTTTAGTTGTGCAAAATAATACAATGTTAATGAAGTAGCGCGATTGCTATCGAATTTAAGACAGAGGAGAGATTCATCAAATGTCACTTATTACAGATATTTATGCACGTGAAGTTCTTGATTCACGTGGTAACCCAACCGTTGAAGCTGAAGTTTACACTGAAGCTGGCGGTGTTGGCCGTGGAATTGTTCCATCAGGTGCTTCCACTGGTGAACACGAAGCTGTTGAACTTCGTGACGGCGACAAGAACCGTTTCGGCGGCAAGGGTGTACTGAAGGCCGTTGCTAATGTTAACGACATCATTGCTAAGGAAATCGTGGGGATGGAAGTTACTGACCAAATCGCCATCGACAAGGCAATGATTAAGTTAGACGGTACTCCTAACAAGGGTAAGCTTGGTGCCAACGCTATCTTGGCCGTTTCATTAGCTGCTGCACGGGCCGCTGCTGATGAATTACAAGTACCTCTTTACAACTACCTTGGTGGTTTCAATGCGCACGTATTGCCAACACCAATGATGAACGTTATCAACGGTGGTGCCCACTCTGATAACAAGGTTGACTTCCAAGAATTCATGATCATGCCAGTTGGTGCACCAACTGTTCGTGAAGCCATTCGTTGGGGCTCCGAAACTTTCCACGCTCTGAAGAAGGAATTGGAAGACGCTGGTAAGGTAACCTCTGTTGGTGACGAAGGTGGATTTGCTCCTGACTTTGCTAACAACGCTGAACCATTCGAATACCTGATCAAGGCCATCAAGGATGCCGGTTACAAGCCAGGTAAGGACATTGCCATTGCCTTTGACGTGGCTGCTTCCGAACTTTGGGACGACGACACCAAGAAGTACAAGCTTCGTTGGTCCACTGGTGAAGAATACACCACTGAAGAATGGATCAAGTACCTGTCCGGTATCATTGAAAAGTACCCAATCGTTTCTGTCGAAGACCCAATTGACGAAAACAACTGGGATGACTGGGTAACCCTGACCAAGGAACTTGGTAAGAAGGTTCAATTAGTTGGTGATGACTTCTTCGTAACCAACACTGACTACCTGAAGAAGGGTATCAAGATGGGCGCTGCTAACTCCATCCTGATTAAGCTGAACCAAATCGGTACTTTGACTGAAACTGTTGAAGCTATCGAAATGGCTAAGGAAGCCGGCTACACGGCTATCGTTTCCCACCGTTCTGGTGAAACTGAAGATACCACGATTGCTGACCTGGTTGTTGCTACTAACGCAGGCCAAATCAAGACTGGTTCCATGAGCCGGACTGACCGTCTTGCTAAGTACAACCAATTGATGCGGATCGAAGACAACCTTGGCGACGTTGCTCAATACAAGGGCATTCACTCCTTCTACAACCTGAGTGAACAAGCTCGTCAAGACATCGAAAACCGTTAATTTATCAATAATTAACCATTGAATAGGTCCCTATCTCCGGGAATTTTACCGGGGTGGGGGCCTATTGTATTTTAAAAACGCGCGGATAAAAT
The DNA here is from genome assembly GCF_947381485.1 of Limosilactobacillus avium. Classification (NCBI taxonomy): domain Bacteria; kingdom Bacillati; phylum Bacillota; class Bacilli; order Lactobacillales; family Lactobacillaceae; genus Limosilactobacillus; species Limosilactobacillus avium. The sequence goes on from NZ_CANCWN010000002.1 coordinate 71,267, forward strand.
TGATGAAACCGCTTCGTTTTCCCCCGACCTGCGCTATAATGTTAGGGAATGGTCATTAAGACCAACAGAGGAGGAGAAATATGGCCAAAGAGATTAAGGGAATTGCTGCCAGTGAAGGAATTGGGATTGCCCCAGTTTACCGCCTGGTGGAACCCGCCCTACATTACCAAAAGCGGCGGGTCAATAATACCCTGACGGAATACAAGCGGGTGTTACAGGCATTTAACGAATCCACCGATGAATTACGGCGCATTAAGAAAAACGCCCGCGGAAGACTCTCTGACGAAGATCTCCAAGTATTCGATGCCCATATTGCTATTCTCGCGGACCCCGAGCTACTCGGCCAGGTTAAGCAGCTGATTGACCAGCAACAACTGTGCGCCGAAGAGGCTGTTGACCAGGTAACTAGCCGCTTTGCCCAGACGATGGCCCAGATGACCGACCCTTACTTTAAGGAACGGGCTGGTGACGTTAAGGACGTTGCTAAACGAGCGATGGCTAACTTGATGGGCAAGAAGCTCCCGGACATTTCAACAATCGATCACCCGGTAATCCTCGTTGCTCATGAAGTGACCCCCTCTGATACTTCGCAGATGGATAAGAAATTTATTAAGGGGATTGTCACCGATGTTGGCGGCCGGACCAGCCATGCCGCCATCATGGCCCGGACACTGCGGATCCCGGCGGTAGTCGGTACAGAGCACGCGGCCGAGTTAACCCGGGATGGCCAACTAATGGTCGTTGATGGTCTCCGTGGGGTTGTCTTTGTTGAACCAACCCAGGATAAGGTCACGAGCTACCGGGATAAGGCCCACGAATTAACAGAGGAGCGGCAAAACTGGGCCCAGTTGGTTAACGCCCCGTCCGTTTCGAAAAACGGTCAGCGCTTCGCCATTGAGGCCAATATTGGTAACCCAGATGATGTCGTAGATGCTACCCGGCAGGGGGCCGATGGGGTTGGCCTCTTCCGGTCGGAATTCCTCTACATGGGGAGTGACCATATGCCGACCGAAGAAGAGCAGTTCACTGCGTACCGTCAAGCAGTAACCGGGATGGGGGGCAAACCCGTTGTGGTGCGGACCCTTGATATTGGGGGCGACAAACCATTGCCATACCTTCCCCTACCACGGGAGATGAATCCCTTCTTGGGCTACCGGGCCATCCGAATTAGCCTCAAGCACCCCGACATGTTTAAAACCCAACTACGGGCCCTGATCCGGGCGTCCCAGTTTGGGCCCCTCTCCATCATGTTTCCGATGATTGGAACGATTGCTGAACTGCGGGCGGCAGAAAAAATCTTCAATGAGTGCCGGTCAGAGCTCCAGGCGGACCAGCCGGGACTCGGTGACGACATCAAGTTGGGAATGATGATTGAGGTCCCGCTAGCGGCAATCAATGCCGACCAGTTTGCGAAGGAAGTTGACTTTTTTAGCATCGGGACGAATGACCTGATCCAGTATAGCTTTGCTGCCGACCGGGGAAACGATGCGGTGGCGGACCTCTACCAGCCACTTAATCCGGCCTTTTTAGGGGTAATTCAACACGTGATCGACGCCGGCCACCGTCACAACACCAAGGTCGCAATGTGTGGCGAGATGGCGGGTGACCGTCTGGCACTGCCCCTGTTAATGGGGATGGGACTGGACGAATACTCCATGTCCGCTTCCTCAATCCTCCGGACCCGGATGATGATGAGTAAACTTGATACACAGAAGTGCAGTGACTTGGTTAATGAGGCGGTTAATAACTGCGTCACCAATGAGGAAGTTGAGCAGCTGGTCCGAGACCGGCTGGCCAACAACTAGGCGAATAAAAATGATAATTACAGCTAGTGAAGCTAATTTAAATTAGTTTCACCAGCTGTTTTCTTTTTTTAATAAAGTGGTAGCTGAAATTTCTCCTAATAAGTTAAAAAATGATGAGAAAAATATAGAAAATCACGGGAATCTATAATATACTTTGTAACTGTTAACTGATTACGGAAGGGAATCGATTAGTATGAAGAATTCAGCACCAAAGTTGCGTCGGTCGATGACTGCCGGCCAAATGGAAATGATTTCGCTTGGTGGTGCCATCGGGGTCGGCCTGTTTATGGGGGCCACTTCTACGATCAAGTGGACGGGGCCGTCTGTTTTGCTGGCGTATGCCTTTGTTGGTTTAATCTTGTATATTGTGATGCGGGCGCTTGGGGAGATGATTTACATCAACCCCGGGACCGGGTCGTTTGCCGATTACGCAACCGAGTATGTTCACCCCTTAGCTGGCTACATCGCCAAGTGGGCGAACGTCTTCGAATACATTGTCGTTGGGATGTCGGAAGTGGTGGCCGCCACGGAATACCTCAAATACTGGTGGCCACACATGCACACTTGGATTGCCGGAATTGTCATTATTGTTTTCTTGGTTTTAGCCAACCTTGCCAGTGCGAAGGCCTATGGTTCACTAGAATTCTGGTTCGCGATGATCAAGGTGATCACAATCATCTTCATGATTATCCTCGGCTTCTTGGTAATTTTCTTTGGCTTCGGTAACGGCGGCAAACCAACTGGCTTTAGCAACCTCTGGTCCCACGGTGGCTTCTTCACTGGTGGGGTGAGCGGGTTCTTCTTCTCCATGTCAATCATTGTTGGTTCATACGAAGGAATTGAACTGTTGGGGATTTCCGCTGGTGAAGTTGCCAACCCCCAGAAGGCAATTGTTAAGTCCGTTAAATCCGTTTTGTTCCGGATCCTGATATTCTACATTGGGGCAATCTTTGTAATTGTCACAATTTACCCGTGGAACAAGCTGAGCAGCGTTGGTTCACCATTCGTTTCTACCTTTGCCAAGGTGGGAATTACCGCGGCTGCTTCCATTATTAACTTTGTTGTGCTGACGGCGGCACTCTCGGGAGCCAACTCGGGAATTTACAGCTCCAGCCGGATGCTTTTTAAGCTGGCCCACGAAGGGGATGCGCCAAGCGTCTTTGGTCGTCTTTCCAAGCGGGTCGTTCCGGATGCCGCCATCCTGGGAATTTCTGGTGGGATCCTGATTGGCTTTATCATTGACATCATTGCGTCCATTTACAGCAAGTCCACGGCAGATATGTTCGTGATTGTCTTCAGTTCATCCGTTCTTCCAGGGATGATTCCATGGTTTGTCATCCTGCTGGCGGAACTGCGCTTCCGGCACAACAACCCCGACTTGATGACGGACCACCCCTTTAAACTGCCACTGTACCCATTCTCGAACTACTTCGCCTTTATCATGTTGATTGTCATTGTGATCTTCATGTTCATCAACCCGGATACCCGGGTATCTGTCATCGTGGGGGCAGTGGTCCTCATCCTGGCAGTCCTGATTTACCTCTTGCGGCATGGCTTGAGCCGGGAAAAGGCTTAAAAATTTAGACTAAGGAGCACTAGTATAATGACGGTGCTCTTTTTTATTTGCGGGGGCGTGGCACTGGGCCGCTTTTGTAGTACAATATCCTTTAGCTTATTCTGAAGGGACCTATTTATGAACAGAGGAGAATTTATTCATCGTCATAACCAGCTCGTCCAGGTTTTGCGAGCCATCTTAATTGGCCTGTTGACGGGCCTGGTGGTTAGCGTCTTTCGCCTATCCATCCAACACCTGCTGGGCTTTGTCACGGTTAGTTTCCGCTACTTTCACCACCACCCAACGGGGCTGGTTTGGTGGGCACTGGCTTCCGTGATTTTGGCCTTAATCCTGGGAATCATGACCCAGCGTTACCCGAATATCAAGGGGTCCGGAATCCCGCAGATTGAGGGACAGTTGACCAGTCAGTTTGACGAAAAATGGTGGCCGGTCCTCTGGCGAAAGTTCATCGGGGGAATCCTGGCGATTGGGTCCGGACTCTACCTTGGTCGGGAAGGACCGTCAATTCAACTCGGGGCCGCAGTTGGCCAGGGGGTGGCCGAGAGCTTCCATGCCGGTAAGCTCAACCGCCAGCTGGGGATTGCCAGTGGGGCCGCTGCCGGTTTGGCCGCCGCCTTTAACGCCCCGATTGCCAGCACGATCTTTATCTTGGAGGAGGTTTACCACAACTTTTCGCCTTTGATTTGGCTGGCGACCTTTGTCAGTTCCCTGTGCTCCAACATGGTGTCGATGACCTTCTTTGGCTTGCGGCCGGTATTAGCGGTGCCCTACCACCACATGCTACCGACGGGCCTCTATTGGCAGCTGGTCGTCCTTGGCCTGGTACTGGGCCTGTTAGGGCGTTTCTACCAGGTGATCATTCTGAACCTTGATAAGTGGACCGGGAAGCTGAAGTGGGTTCCACCCTACGCTTACCCGGTGCTGCCGTTTCTGTTAGTCATGCCGGTTGCCTGGTACTTCCCACTCACCCTGGGTGGGGGGAACCAGCTGATCACTGGGCTGACTAACCTCCCGTTTTCGTTGAGCCTGTTTGTCGGGCTCTTCGTCCTCCGCTTTGTCTTTTCGATGATTAGTTATAGCTCACAGCTTCCCGGGGGGATCTTTTTACCGATCCTGACCCTAGGGGCCGTACTGGGGGCCGTCTACTGTGCCCTGATGGTTCGCTTGGGCCTGCTGCCGGTTCGTTATCTACCGAACTTCATTATTTATGCGATGGCCGGTTACTTTGCCTGTATCAGTAAGGCCCCTTTTACCGCCATCCTGCTGATTACGGAAATGGTCGGCTCACTGGCCCACCTGATGCCCCTGGCAATCGTGGCCATGGTCGCTTACCTGGTTGTTGATGGCCTTCATGGGGAGCCAGTTTATACCGCAATGTTCAATAACTTTATCGGTAAACACGCCCCTGCTGTTCAACACGAGGTTGAGATGTCAGTGACGATTTACGCGGGATCCAGCCTGGACGGTAAGAAAATTGCCGACTTTGTTTGGCCGTACTCGAGTATCGTCACGACCATCTACCGGGGTGAGGAGCGGATTATCCCGAATGGCCAGACGGTTCTTGCTGCCGGTGACACAATCATCGTTCACGCCGTCCAAACGAATAATAACCAGGCCTATAAGCGGATCAGCCGGGCAGCGCACTATGCGAATGTATAGAAATCACGGTTGTAATATGATATGATATTAGAGATATAGCCGGTATAAATTAGGAGGAAGATCCTTGTATAATACTTTAATGACAATCTTTTTAATTGTATGTGTAATTATGATTGCATGTGTAATGATGCAACCAGCTAAAAACGATAACGATGCGATGTCTGCCTTGACTGGTGGTGCCGGTGATCTTTTCTCCCGGCGCAAGGCCCGGGGATTTGAAGCCGTCATGCAAATTGTGACCACAATCTGTGGGGCACTCTTCTTCATCTTGGCGCTTGCCTTAGTTTACGTATCGTCACATTAGGTTTTCTAAGTTTGTGCCTCCTGGAGCAGTTTCAGGGGGCCTTTTTATTAAGAAGTGGGGATGGTGAGATGAAGACCTATACTGGTGAAACCTTCTTCTTCCCGCACAGTGGGAAGAAGGGGGTAATCCTGCTGCATGCCTATACGGGCAACAGTAACGACGTCCGGATGCTTGGCCGCCAGCTTAACTGGGCCGGCTACACGGTCTGTGCGCCGCTTTTTACGGGTCATGGTGGTGATCCCCGGGAGATCCTTAAAAAGGGGAGCCCGGCTGACTGGCAGGATGATACCCGGATGGCAATTTTCCGCCTGCGGGACACGGGGGTGGACCAGATTGCTATCTTTGGCCTTTCACTAGGGGGCCTGCTGGCAACGTGGGCCGTAGAAGAGGACCCGTCCTTGCTTGGCGGGGGTGTCTTTGCCTCACCAATAACAACCTGGGGGGATTCAAATGTTCCCCAATATTTTCCGACACTCGCCGAAAAGTACTACCGGCGGGTACATACAGAGCCGGAATTGATTAGCGAACGGTTAGCATGGCTTAACGAGCGGTTACCCGCCCAGCTCAATGACATTAAGAAGCTTGCCCGTCAACTGGCCGTCAACCTTAACCGGATTCACCGGCCGTTTTTTATTGCCCAGGGCGGTAAGGACGAAATGATTGACCCCAATTCAGGGGCCCAGCTTCGTGACCGTTTACTTGCCCAGGGGACACCGGTTGACTTTCACTACTATCCGGATGCCACCCACTTACTAACCGTAAATTCAGCACACCGTCAGCTCTTTAGCGACGTTGAAAACTATTTGAATAATTTATTTGAGGTAACAAATGACAATCAACAATAAGACGAAATTAAAAGACAATATTCTCGATTTCCTGACGAAGAACGCCGGAATCAGTTACTCCGCTGAGCGGATTGCGCACGCGCTCGATATGGATAATGCCGAGCAGTTCACGCCAATCGTCCAGACCCTCGCCCAGCTTGAACGTGATAAGAAGGCCCGGGTAACCGATAAGGGCGAGTTTGAGGCGGTTATTAAACAAGAACCGATTACGGGGACGTTCCATGGAAACGACAAGGGTTTCGGCTTCGTAGAATACGATCCCGACCTGCCTGACATGTTCATTAATCCCGACCACACCTTGCATGCCCTTAATGGCGACCAGGTGGCGGTCAAGGTTTTGAAGGCCGGTGACCCCGCAGCGGGCCAGGGCCCAGAAGCAATGGTTACCAAGATCCTGGAACACAACTACGAACGGGTCGTGGGTGAATTCAAGCAGGAAACCGTTGGTAACTACATCGGTGAGGTCCTCTTGAAGGATAAGAAACTTAGTCAATTCCGCTTTTTTGTCACCGATAAGGGCCTCAAGCCCATGGATGGTGAGGTTGTTACGGCGACCGTTGAGACCTATCCAGACGACGAGTCGCCCCAAGTCCTCACCGGGGCCGTTACGGAGGTAATCGGGAACAAGGATGAACCGGGAATCGATATTCTCTCGGTCATCTATGCTCATGATGTTCCCCATGAATTTCCTAAGGAGGCAATGGAGCAGGCAAACAAAATTCCGTTGCACGTCCTTCCCGAAGAAAAGAAGGGGCGCAAGGACATTACCAACCAGCCCCTGGTAACTATTGACGCCATCGAGTCCAAGGACTTGGACGATGCCGTCGTTGCTTGGAAGCTTGATAACGGTAACTACCACCTTGGGGTTCATATTGCGGACGTCAGCCACTATGTTCAACCGGGGACCCCGCTCGACAAGGAAGCCTTCAAGCGAGGGACATCGGTTTACCTGACGGACCGGGTCGTCCCGATGCTGCCGAAGCGCCTGTCCAATGGTATCTGTTCTTTAAACCCGGGTGAGGAGCGGCTCTCAATGAGTTGTGAAATGGAAATCAACGACCAGGGGAAGATCGTCAAACACCGCATCTTCCCAAGTGTCATGAAGTCCCATGCCCGGATGACCTACAAGGCCGTTAACCGGATCCTGGAGGCCCATGACCAAAAGACGATTGACCGCTACAAGGACCTCGTGCCAATGTTTGAAACCATGGCAGAGCTTCACAAGATCCTTTTGAAGAACCGGAAACGGCGGGGCGCAATCGACTTTGAGGCGCCGGAAGCAAAGATCATTGTTGATGATAAGGGTCACCCAATTGACATCCAGCTCCGGGAACGGGGACTGGCTGAACGGATGATTGAATCATTCATGCTGGCCGCCAACGAAACGGTTGCCCACCACTACTTTGATGAGCACGTTCCCTTCCTCTACCGGATCCACGAGACCCCGGATAAAGACCGGATTAAGTCGTTTGTCGACTTCTTGAGCGTCTTTGGGATCAACGTCCACGGTGACGTGAACAACGTTAAGCCCAAGATGCTGCAAAACGTCCTGAAAGACGTTGCCGGAAAGCCGGAAGAGCAGATGGTCCAGGTAATGATGCTGCGGAGTATGCAACAGGCCAAGTACTCTGACGAGGAACTGGGGCACTTTGGCCTGGGCGCTAAGTACTACACCCACTTTACGTCGCCAATTCGGCGGTACCCGGATGACACGGTTCACCGTCTGATCAAGTGGTATGCCCAACACGGTAAGGGTGAAAAGGCTAAGGCCGCTTGGCGCGATAAGTTGCCAGAGATTGCTGAACACACGTCCGTCACCGAGCGGCGGGGAATTGACACCGAGCGGGACGTCGACAGCATGAAGAAGGCCGAGTACATGGAAGACCACGTTGGCGAAACCTTCGATGCCGTGGTCAGCTCCGTTATGAAGTTCGGCCTCTTTGTCCAACTGGAGAACACCGTTGAAGGACTCATCCACATTAGCGTGATGACGGATGACTACTATGAATACTCCGAAAAACACATGGCCCTAATTGGGCGGAAGACCCACCGGATCTTCCAAATCGGTCAACCGGTAAAGGTTAAGTTACTTCGGGTTGACAAGGACCTGCGGGAAATCGACTTTGAGCTGGTCAATCCGCAGGACGCGCCAAAGACCAAGATTCGGGTTCCTCACGAACACGATAACCGTCGTCGCGGAAACCGGAACCGGCGGCGGGGTAATCATGGTCATGTTAAGCGCCATGATCATAACCAGCACAATGGGCACGTTAATAACCGGCAGATTAACCGGGGCCAAACGCGTCACCATAATAATTCACGCGACCACCATTCACAAGGGCGGCACCATTAAAACTAACGGAGGGATAAAATGGCAAAAAGATCCCAACAAAAGAATAATGACAACTTGATTGCCCAAAATAAAAAGGCCCGCCACGACTATTTTGTGACGGACACGGTTGAGGCGGGACTGGTACTGACCGGGACGGAGATTAAGTCTGTCCGGGCCCACCGGGTTAACCTCAAGGATGGCTTTGCCCAGATAAAAAACGGCGAGGCCTGGTTGATGAATGTTCATATTAGTGAATACGACAACGGGAATATCTTTAACCAAGACCCGCTCCGTAACCGGAAGCTCCTTCTTCATAAGAAAGAGATTCACCGCCTAGTGGGGGCGCTACAGGACAAGGGGGTCACCCTGATCCCCCTCAAGATGTACATCAAGCATGGCTATGCCAAGGTCTTGATGGGCGTTGCCAAAGGTAAGCACCAATATGATAAGCGGGAAGCAATTAAACGCCGTGAGCAAAATCGCGAAATTGAACGGGTAATGAAGCACTACTAAGATGAAAACCGTCTTCAAGAACTGACCAAAAAAAAGCCGGTCAGGATTGAAGACGGTTCTTTTATTAAACTTTTAGTTCTTCGAATATTACACAGTAATCGCGGAAAAACCAAATAGGCTTGCTCCGCGTCGAAGGGTGCTCCTAGTGTCTAGCGCCGTGAAGCAAGTCCATTGATTACGGACAATCATTGGCCCGTTCCGTGCCAACGATCGTCCTATACTAGCCAAAGGCGCACTCTGATGCCTTTTTCCCAGCTTCTGAATATTGTGAACTTATTTAAGCCGGTACCCCATCCCAAAACTATCGGAGAGGGACCGGTTCTTGAATTGGACCTTATTGACGTCAAACTGACCGCCGCGGGCCCAGTGGTCGAGGACACTGGCAACTAGGATGGCTAGGGGCTCGTCTTCCTGCCTCGTGACCCGGAGTTCGTGACAGTAGGAACCGGAAAACTGGACTGGTTTAAGGGCAAAGACCAGTTTGCCGGCCCCAAAGACCCGGTAACGGTTGCTCAGGGGTGACCCCACGATAATCCAGTTAAGTCCCCGGATATAAACGACCTGGCGGACAAAGCCAAAGGACTTACCAACGGTTCCCACCCGGTGGCGGTGCTCGTACAGGCCAAACTTTGGTAAGAGGCCGAGGGAAAGCTGCTTGACCTCTGCCAGTAATTCACCATTAATGGCGTATAACGACAAAACGTCGTGGTGCATTCCCCACTTACCAGCCAGGAGGTAACAGGACCGCCCCTGGTCATCACGAACTACTGTTGTCCCGTGCAGGTCGGTTGAATGATCACGAAGGTACAACTTACGCACGAACTCACCACCATCCTCAATTAGTTATTAAACCTATTTTACCAGTTTGACCAATAAATGCCCAATAATCTAATTATAAAAAAGCGTTTCCAATAGCACTGTTACCACCTATTTAGATATGATAGAATAAAAGACGAGGTGCATAATACTGATGAGACGATTAATCCACAATGACTGGTGGCCGGTCCTTGAGCCCCAGTTCGAAAGTTCATACTATTCACAGCTTCATGACTTCTTAAAGGAGGAGTACACCCACCGGACAATCTATCCGGAGATGCATCATATCTTTGAGGCCTTTGAGTGGACCCCCTTTAGTAAGGTGAAGGTGGTTATTCTGGGGCAGGACCCTTACCATGGCCCCCACCAGGCACACGGATGCAGTTTCTCAGTGTTACCAGGAGTGGCGGTTCCACCATCTTTGCAAAATATCTATAAGGAATTGCAAAGTGACGTGGGTTTTAAGCCCGTGAACCATGGTTACCTAAAGCACTGGGCCGACCAGGGCGTTCTCCTGCTTAACTCGGTTCTAACCGTCCGAGCGGGACAGGCCTTTTCTCACCGGGGACACGGCTGGGAAAAGCTGACGGATGCGGCAATTCATGCATTGTCTGAGCGCCCGAAGCCCGTGGTGTTTATCCTGTGGGGGCGGGCAGCCCGGGACAAGAAGAAGCTGATTAACACGAATACCAATATTATTCTCGAATCAGCCCACCCGAGTCCGCTGTCTGCTAACCGTGGTTTCTTTGGTTCACGGCCGTTTTCAAAGACCAACGAAGCACTTCGCGCAATGGGAGAACAGCCAATTGATTGGCAGCTGCCGGAAAATCCGGTGGCGGATGAAGGGACAACTAATCAGTTGCCGAAAAATGCTTAAGGATCAATTGAGGAGGTACTTGCATAATGGAATTATTTGATGAAATTGCTGCCAAGGTTAAGGGACAAAACAAGACGATTGTGTTCCCAGAAGGTGAAGACAAGCGGGTCCTCGGTGCTGCTGTTCGTCTGCAAAACGACGGCTTGATTAAGCCCATCCTGCTTGGTAAGCGGGCAGACATTGAAAAGACCGCCAAGGACAACGGCTGGGACATTTCTGCTTTAAGCATTCTGGACCCTGCTGAATATCCTGAAGAAGACAAGAAGGCAATGTTTGATGCACTGCTCGAACGGCGGAAGGGCAAGAACACTCCTGAACAAGTTACGGAAATGCTCAAGGACGTTTCATACTTCGGAACCATGCTGGTTTACATGGGTAAGGCTGACGGAATGGTATCTGGCGCCGTTCACTCCACCGGTTCGACCGTTCGTCCAGCTTTGCAAATCGTTAAGACTAAGCCTGGTGCTCACCGGATTAGTGGGGCCTTCCTGATGATCAAGGGCGACCAGCGCTACATCTTTGCTGACTGTGCCATCAACATTGAACTGGATGCCCCAACGATGGCCGAAGTCGCGGTTCAAAGTGCCGACACTGCTAAGCTCTTTGGCATTGACCCGAAGGTTGCCCTGCTGAGCTTCTCCACGAAGGGCTCTGCCAAGGGTGACATGGTCACCAAGGTTGCCGAGGCAACGAAGCAGGTTCACGAAATGGCACCGGACCTGCCAGCTGATGGTGAACTCCAATTTGATGCGGCCTTTGTTCCCGAAGTTGGTGAACTGAAGGCCCCAGATTCTAAGGTTGCCGGTCACGCCAACGTCTTCGTATTCCCAAGCCTGGAAGCTGGTAACATCGGCTACAAGATTGCCCAACGGTTTGGTGGCTTAACGGCTGTGGGCCCAATTCTGCAAGGCCTGAATGCCCCAATTGCGGACCTTTCACGGGGATGCAACGAAGACGACGTTTACGACGTTGCCCTGATTACCGCCGCCCGGGCATAAAAATCGCCACGGCGCACGTGTTAGTGTTGAAAATTTAAAAGTAGAGCTGGGTTGGCAAAATACGTCAACCCAGCTTTTGTTTTCCGGTCGCTGATAGGCTACAATAATAAACAGCAATAATGAAAATGAGGTGATCCTGGTGGAAGAGAAAGTAAAGATGGATAGTCGGGAGGCAACCATCACCCTGGGCGAAAAGATTGGTCAAAAGCTCCAGGCCGGCGATGTCTTAGTCCTGGATGGTGACCTCGGTGCGGGGAAGACGACCTTTACTAAGGGTTTAGCAAAGGGGCTCGACATTCCGGACATTATCAAGAGTCCGACCTTTACGATTATTCATGAATACCACGATGGGCGATTGCCACTATACCATATGGATGCTTACCGTCTCGAGAACGGTGGTGCAGAGGACCTGGGCCTTGAGGAGTACTTTGACAGCGACGGGGTAAGCGTGGTTGAATGGGCTGAATTTGTGGAAGATGAACTGCCAGCTGACTTCTTGGCCATTCACTTCCGGCGGACTGATGATGAGAACAAGCGGGTCCTGGAATTTGAACCCCATGGTGACCACTTTGTGCAAATCGTTAAGGACGTGGTGGCCTAAATGGACGCGGTCACAATTAAGTTGGCGGGCCCGGAAGACGCTGCCAAGGTCCTGGCCTTTTTGCGGCAGACAGCTACGGAAAGTAACGCCGTCCAGGTGCCCCACCTGCTGGACGTAAGCTTGGAACAAGAAGCCGACAACATCAAGATGATTAACCAGTTTGACGACTGTGTAGTGATGCTGGCGATGCTTGGGGATGAACCGGTGGGCATTGTTACCGTTATGATGCTTGCTGACCATCCCGAAGTGGGCGAACTGGGCGTGGTCGTCGAAAAGAAGTACTGGCGAAATGGCATTGGTCAGCTACTCGTTGACGAGGCTGAGTACTGGTTCGAAAACTATAGCAGCCTAAAGAAGCTCGTTTTGTCGGTTTTCGCAGATAATTCACCAGCAATTGCCCTTTACCGAAAGCTACACTTTGAGGAGACGGGGAAGACGGTTGAAGATGGGCGCCCCGCCCTTGTGATGGAGTACCAGCCAGAATAGTAAAAAGACGCACCTGACTTTTTTCAAACATCAGGTGCGTCTTTAATTATTATTTCTTATTGAACATCTGCTTGATATTGCGCCAGAGTGACCCCCGCTGTTGGAAGTCACCGACTGGTTGGGTAACCTCAATGCAGCCGATGTACTGACCATCGTCATTGTGGAGGGCATAGAAGGCGATGCTGACCGGTTGCTGGTGATAGTTGATCAAGATTTTGATCGAATCGCGGTCACCACCGTGCATCTCGGCCAAGACTTGCTTGACCCGTTTTTGGCTGTGCCCGGGGTGAACATCCAAAACGTGCTTTCCGAGGTCCTTATCAGTCCGTTTGAATAAGCGGTGGTGGTTCGCCGATGACCAGCGGATGATGTCGTCTTGGTCAATAAAATCGAATTCAACGGGAATGGTGGCAAAAATGGCGTTCAAATCGTCTAAAGAGAGTTGGCCACCGTGAAGGTTAATACTAGGCATAATTACGTTCTCCTAACCGATAAGTTTGATAAAAGGGCTAAGTTGTTGGGGGCTAAAGTGGTGGCCCTGGTAAAGTAGGATATTGGCACATGCCTGGGCATCATCCAAAGCATTATGGTGATGGTGGAGGTCAATATCAAGGGCATCGCACACCGTGTTAAGCTTATAGTTGCTCAAACCTGGAATCAAGCGCCGACTCGTGGTCAGTGTGTCCAGAGTTTGGTAAGCCGGTGGCTGGATGCCATAGTGCTCCAGGGTGCTTTTTAACACACTGTTATCAAAGCAGTTATTGTGGGCAATGACCAGTTTATCAGGGGTGAAGAATTCCTTGATATGGTCCCAGACGGCGGGAAATGAGGGGGCGTCGGCAACGTCACGCTCATGGATCCCGTGGACCTGGATGTTGCGCCAGAAGAAATCCGTGTGGGGGTTGATTAAGGAATAAAATTCGTCAACGATTTGGTCGTTGCGGACAATTGAAAGGGCCAGAGAACAGGCGCTGTACCGCTTACCGCTTGCGGTTTCAAAATCCATGGCAACAAAGTTCATTTAAACACCGTCCTAATTTGTTTGATGATACTTATAATTGTACAAACGGTCACCGGCTTTTGCAATTAAATGCTACAATACTATAGGAAGTTAAAGAGAAATAATCAGAAAATGAGGAATAACGAAATGGCTAATTTAATGAATGAGTTTCCTAGTATCGAAATCAAGCAGGACGAACCATTGATGCACTATACTTACACGCACACCGGTGGGCCTGCTGACTGGCTCGCCTTCCCAAAGAATGTCGACGAAGTCAAGCAACTGGTTGACTACGCTCGCATTCACCAAGTTCCCCTGACCGTCCTGGGCAACGCCAGCAACCTGATTGTTAAAGACGGCGGGATTGAAGGGCTTGTCCTGATCCTGACGAAGATGGATGCAATTACCGTTGACCACAACGAGGTAACCGCCCAGGCGGGGGCTGCATACATTAAGACAACTGAGGTTGCCCGTGACCACAGCCTGACGGGCCTTGAATTTGCGGCAGGAATCCCCGGTAGTGTCGGTGGGGCAATCTTTATGAATGCCGGTGCTTATGGTGGTGAAACGAAGATGGTGGCGTCTTCGGCAACGGTGCTGTTTCCAGACGGGAAAATCAAGAAATTGAGTAACCAGGAACTGGACTTTGGATACCGTCACAGTAGTATTCAGGATTCCCACGGGATCGTCCTGGATGCGACCTTCACCCTCCAAGCCGGTGACCATGACGAAATCGCTGCCAAGATGAAGGAGCTGAATGAACGCCGGGCCGCTAAACAGCCCCTTGATTTACCATCCTGCGGCAGTGTTTTCAAGCGTCCGCAGGGGTACTTTGCTGGTAAACTGATTCACGACGCGGGCCTGCAAGGGTACACTGCGGGGGGCGCCCAGGTCTCTAAGAAGCACGCCGGCTTCATCGTTAACATTGACCACGGGACGGCGGCGGATTACGTTGCGGTGATCCACCATGTTCAGGCAACCGTCAAGAAAAAGTATGGGGTGGCCCTGCAGACGGAAGTCCGGATTATCGGCCGTAACTAGGAATTGTGGGGAAGGGATAGTAGTCTTTTCCCCTTCTTTTTATAAAACCATCAAAACGTTTTACTTATTGTTGCGATAAGCTTTGTAATCGTTTTTGTCGTATGGTATCATAGAATAAAATCAAGAGAATCTTACAGATAAAGGAGAATGAAAATGGCGAATAAGGTAGTAGTTTTAGGAAGTATTAACGTTGATACCACTTACCACGTTGAACGTTTCCCGCAACCAGGCGAGACGATTTCGGCAAAGAGCAAAAGTTCTGCACCTGGTGGTAAGGGTGCTAACCAAGCCGTTGCGGCTGTTCGCTCCGGTGCACAGACATCCTTTGTTGGCGCGGTTGGTTCCGATAACGAAGGCTCATACATGCTAGAAGCCCTCAAAGAAAACAACATTGATGTCCACCACATCATGGTCGACAAATACCATGGTACGGGAACCGCTGCTATTACGCTTGATGCAAACGGCCAGAACGACATTATGATTTACGGGGGTGCCAACCAGGCGATGACCACTGATGTTCTGGCGGGCATTGAAGATGTTTTGGATGGTGCTGACTTCTTGATCAGTCAGTTTGAAACTCCTCAAGAGGTTACTCTGGCGGCCTTTAAGCTGGCTAAGGAACACGGGGTTACCACAATCTTGAACCCGGCACCGGCCCATGACATCATTCCTGAATTGCTTTCTTACACGGACGTGATTGCCCCAAACGAAAGCGAATGTGCCCTGTTAACGGGGATTGAAGTTGCGGACGAAGAATCAATGCTGAAGAGTGCGGAGTACTTCCAGAAGCGGGGCGTTAAGCACCTTCTGATTACGCTTGGTTCGCGGGGCGTCTTCTACGCTACGCCGGAAGGTCACGGCCTTGTTCCGGCATTTAAGGTCAAGGCGGTTGACACCACCGCAGCCGGTGACACCTTTATTGGGGCCCTGAGTTCCCAACTGAAGGATGACCTGAGTAACGTTGCTGACGCGCTAGTATACGCACAGCGGGCATCTAGCCTGACGGTTCAACAGATGGGGGCAATGCCTTCGATCCCAACGGCCGACAAGGTTAAGGCAGCCTTAGCTGAATAAAAAATAACGACCACTGGTATTCGTTTTTGCGAAAGCCAGTGGTCGTTTTTTAATCTTTAGGAAGACGTTGGACCCAGTTTAGGAGCCCATAGGTGATAAGCTGCATGACCGTTAACATGATGGTGAATTCCAGCATTGGCTTGGACCAGATACCAAGAAGCTGACGAATAAACCACGAGGGGGTAAAGAGCAGGTAGAGGGAGTGCAGGCGGAGAAAACGCCCAATATAAATTCCCACGCTGGAGGTAAAGCAAAAGAAGAGCACCCACCAGGCTTGCAATTGCGGATGGTGCGGACTTGTCAGCCGGGTCAACTGGGCAGCGGTATTTTGCAGGCTAATGGTTCCCAGAATGAGGCATGAGAAGGCACAAACAATCATTAAAACAAAGATCAGCCAGATGTGGGGATCACTCTTGAGGATGCCGTTAATGCTGGTATGGGGCCGGAGCCAGGAAAGGTGGAAGAGGTCCGTGCTGACGTACGGGGCGTTTGGGTAAAAAATCACCCACAGGATGAGGGTGACCCAAAAGGCCAAGGCCCGGCGGTCATTAAAGCGCCGCATCTGAAAGCCAAACTCAATCGGTAGGTAACCGAGGAAAGTGTTAAAGGCCATGAAGTTATACGGTGGCTTAACCGTTAGCCATAGGTAGGCAATTAGTACCAGAAAGAAGATACGTACTTTCCACTGAAAAGAAATCCGTTGCAAAAATACAGCCTCCTTGATTTAGTCAATACTACTAGCATACCAGACTTTTACCGGTGAAAATGATATAATATGAACGTGAATTTGGAGGATGGTGAATGCTATGCAGTTTATTGCTTCGCTTCTGACGTGGCAGAACTTGATCCACCTCATCGATATCCTTGTCATCTGGTTCTTGATTTACGAGTTGCTGATCTTGATTCGCGGGACACGGGCTGTGCAGCTTTTCCGTGGAATTTTGATCATTATCTTGGTCAAGGTCATCAGTTGGTACTTTGGCTTAAGCACCGTTTCGTGGTTGATGGATCAGGTAATCAACTGGGGAGTAATCGCAATCGTGGTTATCTTTCAGCCAGAAATTCGGCGGGGACTGGAACACCTTGGGCGTGGTTCATTCTTTACGGCTCATCAAACAGCGAATGAGACTGAAGAGGAAATGATCAAGCAACTTGATCAGGCAATCCAATACATGTCAAAGCGCCGGATCGGGGCCCTGATCAGTATTCAAATGAATACGGGGCTCGAAGAGTACATTGAAACCGGGATTCCAATGGATGCGGACATCTCCGGGGCGCTTTTGATCAATACCTTTATTCCCAACACGCCACTGCACGATGGGGCGGTTATCATTAAGGATAACCGGATTGCGGTGGCCGCCGCCTACCTACCGTTGTCGGATAGTAAGCTAATCCCCAAGGAATTGGGGACCCGGCACCGGGCGGCGGTTGGGATTAGTGAAGTTACGGACGCCTTGACGATCGTTATCTCAGAAGAAACTGGTGAGGTTTCCATCACCAAGGATAACGAGTTGATCCGCAATATGTCCCAGAGTGATTACCTGAAATTCTTGCGGGCCCAGCTTTACAAGAAGGTTCCCCAAGATAGCGGAAACCTGCTGACTAAGTTATTCGGCTTACTTGGTCGCAACGGAGGTGGTCGTCATGAACAAAAATAACGACGGCTTTTTCAGCCGCAAGTGGGTACTACGGCTAACGGCCCTGGTCCTGGCAATCTTTCTCTTCGTGTACGTCAATGGCAGCAAGAATGGTTTTTTACGCCAGAATACCCGGGACAGTAACCGCAACAGTGCCCTGATGTCCAACAAGTCGGCGACAATTGAGATGCCGCTCAACATTACCGTGGACAATGCGAAGTACGTCGTCACCGGTTATCCCCAAACGGTCAAGGTGCGGGTCAATGGACCATCGGCCTTAGTGACCACTACTAACAATATCCAGAACTTCCGGGCCTACCTGGACCTGAGTAAACTTGCGCCCGGAACCCACCGGGTAAAGGTCAAGACGAGTGGCCTTAATTCCGAGCTGCGCGCCACAACCAAGCCCCAGTACATTAACGTCAACATTCAGCCGCGCCGGACCATTAGCATGCGGGTAAGCGTCCGGCTGAATTCGCGGACATTAGACAATGGCTACACGATTGGCCGGCCACGGCTGGATACGGATGTTGTCCAGGTCACCGGTTCAAGAGAAGAGGTTGACCGGGTCAGCCGAGTAGTGGCCTTTGTCGCTATTCCAAGTGACGCTAAGAATGACCTGCAACGGCAGGTAACCTTGCAGGCACTGGATAAGAACGGTCAGACCCTGAACGTGGTTATTACACCGAAGACAACAAACGTGACGATTCCGATTAGCCGGAGTAGTGATAGCTCCAGCAGTTCCAGTAGTGAAGATTCTAGTAGTTCTTCCTCGAGCAGGAGTCAGGATAGTAACGACATAACAAATAGCACGACGAAAGAAAGTAGTACAAGTTCTACTAATAATTAATTGAAGGAGAAGAACAATGAAATTAAAGTATTTTGGTACAGATGGTGTCCGTGGGGTTGCAAACCAAGATTTAAGTCCGGAATTAGCCTTTCGTGTTGGCCGGGCCGGGGGTTATGTTTTAACCCGGCACTCTGAACGGAAGCAGCCACAGGTCCTCGTATCCCGTGATACCCGGATTTCCGGTGAGATGTTGGAAAATGCCCTGGTTGCCGGTCTGCTTTCCGTGGGGATTGAGGTCCTCCGCTTAGGGGTCGTTACTACCCCTGGAGTTGCCTACCTGGTCCGGGCCCAGGATGCTGATGCCGGGGTCATGATCACGGCCAGTCACAACCCAATTAAGTACAACGGAATCAAGTACTTTGGTGGGGACGGCTTCAAGTTGTCTGACGACCTTGAATATGAAATTGAACAATTGTTAGACGCGGATGAGGATACCCTGCCGCGGCCATCCGATAAGGGCCTGGGAATGGTTACCGATTACCACGAGGGGGCTTTGAAGTACACTTCCTTCCTCGAGCAAACCGTTTCAACCGACTTGAGTGGCTTGAAGGTCGTTGTTGACGCTGCTAACGGGGCCACAAGTGGCTTTGTTTCCAACCTCTTTGCGGACATGAACGTTGACTTTGTGCCAATTAATGACCAACCAGATGGTTTGAACACCAATCTTGAATGTGGGTCAACCCACCCCGCTGGACTTCAGAAGGCGGTTGTTGAAAACGGTGCTGACCTCGGGGTGGCCTTCGACGGTGACGGTGACCGTTGCATCGCGGTTGACGCTGACGGTAATATTGTTGATGGTGATAAGATCATGTACATCTGTGGGAAGTACATGGATAACAAGGGCACCCTGAAGAAGGATACCGTGGTAACGACCGTCATGAGTAACCTGGGGATGTATAAGGCCTTAGAAGCTCACGGGATGACGAGTGTTAAGACCAAGGTCGGTGACCGTTACGTTGTCGAAGAGATGCTGAAGAACGGCTACAACCTTGGTGGTGAACAATCCGGTCACATCATCTTCCTCGACCACAACACCACTGGTGATGGGATGCTGACCGCCTTGCAATTGCTGTCCGTCGTCAAGGAAACCGGTAAGACTCTGGCCGAATTGGCTAGCGATGTCACAACCTACCCACAGGAACTGTTGAACATTAAGGTTGCTGACAAGGCAGCAGCAATGGAAAACGCGGACCTTAAGAAGGTCATTAAAGAGGTCGAAGATGAGATGGCTGGTAATGGTCGTGTTCTTGTCCGGCCAAGTGGGACAGAACCGCTTCTCCGGATTATGGCCGAGGCCCCAACTAAGGAACTGGTTCACCAGTATGTTGAAAAGATTGGTGACGTTGCCCGGGCAGAACTAGAAGTTAAATAATTAAACTGTGCATTCGAGCGCGCTCCGGATGACTAATTGAAGACAATCATTGGTACGAATATATTGTTGATTGTCCGTAACTAGCCACCTGGGGCGCGCTTTTTCTTAAAAACGATGGTGTAATATGCGCAAACCAGGAAAGTCATTATGTTTTTGCTAATACCTATACCAATTGAGTGCAACCGATTGACAATCAATTTGAAAACCTGTACTATACAATACAGTTAGCCAAGAAACTAACGATTTTAAAGTTATCTATACCAATTTAAATGAAACTTAAATAAAAAGGATGGAATAAATTATGTGTGGAATTGTTGGAGTTACCGGTACTGACCAGAGTTTGTCAATCTTAATTGAGGGGCTTAAGCGGCTGGAATACCGGGGCTATGACTCAGCAGGGGTTTATTTAAATGACCAGCAGGGGCATGACTACCTCGTGAAGCGCCCGGGACGGATCAGTAACCTGGAAGCAGCCTTAACGGACGACGTTCATGGCCTTTCCGGGATTGGTCATACCCGTTGGGCAACTCATGGGGAACCAAGCGAGGCCAATGCGCACCCGCAATACTCCCAAGATGACCGCTTCTACCTGGTTCACAACGGGGTTATTGAAAACTATGCCCAACTGAAGAAGGAATACCTGGCCGGTGTGCACTTTACTAGCCAAACCGATACTGAAGTAATTGTTCAGTTGGTTGATAAGTTTGTTGTTGAAAATAAGATGACAACTGAAGGGGCCCTCTTAAAGGTGCTGCGCTTAATCAGTCCTGATTCTTCCTACGCCTTCGTGATGATTGACCGGGAACAACCGGACACTCTGTACGTTGCTAAGAACAAGTCACCACTACTGGTTGGCCTGGCCGATGGCTACAACATGGTGGGCTCCGATGCGATGTCAATGATCAAGCAGACGAACACCTTCATGGAAATCGATGACCATGAACTGGTAATTGTTAAGCCGGACCACGTCACCATCAAGGACTTTGACGGCAACGAAAAGCACCGCAAGTCGTTTAAGGTTGACATGGATGAAAACGCCGCTGACAAGGGGACTTACCCATACTACATGCTGAAGGAAATTGATGAACAGCCGGCAGTAATGCGGAAGCTGGTTCAAAAGTACTTCGGTAAGGACGGGCAACCACAAATTGACGAAAAGCTGCTGAAGTCAATGGCCGATGCCGACCACTTATACATTGTTGGGGCCGGAACTAGTTACCACGCCGGCTTAGTTGGTGCCCGGATCTTTGAACGGCTCTGTGGGGTTCCAACCAGTGTGCACATTTCTTCAGAGTTTGCCTACGAACAGCCACTGCTGTCCAAGAAGCCATTCTTCATTTTCCTGAGCCAGAGTGGTGAAACTGCTGATAGTCGGCAGGTACTGGTCAACGTGAATAAGAATAACTGGCCAAGCCTGACGATTACCAACGTCGATAAGTCGACCCTTTCGCGTGAAGCAACCTTCACTGAATTGCTGTATGCTGGTCCAGAAATTGCTGTGGCCTCAACGAAGGCTTACACGGCCCAAATCGCCGTTGAAGCAATTCTGGCCAAGGCCTTGGGTGAATACCTGGGCAAGCAGCCCGCCAAGGACTTTGACGTTAAGCACCAACTCGGGTTAGTTGCCAACGGGATGCAAGCCATCACCGATAGTAAGAAGAAGATTGAAGAAGTGGCCGCACGTTACCTTTCTAAGCCACGGAACGCCTTCTATATCGGGCGGGGAATTGACTGGAGCGTTTCCTTGGAAGCAGCGTTGAAGCTGAAGGAAATTTCCTATGTCCAAGCAGAAGGCTTCGCATCTGGTGAACTGAAACACGGGACGATTGCCCTGATCGAAAAGAATACACCGGTTATTGGCATCATCACCCAGGACCGGACAGCTGGTTTGACCCGGAGTAACCTGGATGAAACCAAGGCCCGGGGGGCAAGTACGATCACCATCGTTTCCCGGCACCTGGCCCAAGAAGACGACACAATCGTCTTGGCAGATGTTGATGAATACTTGACACCACTGCTTAGTGTGCTGCCAGCACAATTGTTGGCCTACTACACTAGTCTGGGGAAGGGCCTGGATGTTGATAAGCCACGGAACCTTGCTAAGTCAGTTACTGTTCAATAAAATAAATTGTCGCAATGGTCACCGTTGATCGTTGCGGCTTTTTTATTTCCTAAAATTGACATTTTTTAGAATTTTGTATTGACTTCCACTGGTGAAACCGCTATCATAATAGTTGCAAGGTATTAAGTATTTACCTTCTAACCAATTCTCTTTCTCTCTTATGCCAATCACCGTCATCGCGACGGTGATTTTTTTGTTTTTTATCGCTATAATTGACTAGGTAAGAAGGGGGAACATACTTTGGAAAAGCAACACGAAGTTTTAACACTAATTGAAGAGATTACCCGAAACGACGGGAGCACCTACTACGAGATTGGTAACATGGTCCATAACGGACGGGCCGAACTGGCAGCGGAACGCGGTTTCATTAAGGAGGTCCGGATCCTCCAGCTGAACATCCCCCACTCACGTAACGTCGCCAAGTATGAGGACTACATCAACAGTCACTACAAGATGCAGGACGAGTCGATGGACCACTGGGAAGAATGGAAACGGACGCCCGCGATGGATAAGGTGGTCGCCGATATTTTGAAAGAAAACCACATCGGTTAAGATGACTGGCGCAGGCTTAACAGGGCACCAGCGGCAAAGAAAGTAAGCCCGGTGTCCTTTAATTATCAAATAAAGCAGGAAAAGGGAAATTTTTTCGCCTTTTCCGGCCTTATTTTTTGTGAAAGGGCTATACACCAGTCATTTCAGCCAGTATAATTTTATGAGGATTACAAAAAGTGGAGGTTGTTGAAATGAGATCAGCTAGGCGTAGGCAGCGTCAATATATTACTGGCATTGATGGTCTACGTACGTTGGCGGTATTGGGGGTCATTGTTTACCACCTTTTACCAAATGTACTGCAAGGGGGCTACTTGGGGGTTCCCCTTTTTCTGTTGATATCCGGTTACTTTGTTACTTACCAGATATCCAAGCACCTAATGCAAGACGGTTTCTTTGATATTCTGGCATTCTATAAGCGCCGGTTTAAGCGTCTTTATCCAGTCCTAATTGCAATGCTGGTTTTGACAACAGCGTACATTACCCTGTTTGCCCGGCCGCTTTTGCACCACATTAAGGCGATTGTCCTCACTAACCTGCTGTGGGTCTATAACTGGTGGGAGATTAAAAATGGTCAGTCCTACTTTGACCAATTTGGCGGAATCTCGCCATTCACACACCTGTGGACCCTGGGAGTGGAAGCTCAGTTCTACTTACTGTGGCCGCTAATTTTGATTTTGCTTTTCCGTATTCTGGGAAAGAAGAAACGGGTGGCCCGCGTGGTCCTTTTACTGGCAATTGCCTCGGCGGTTGAAATGGCTCTCCTCTATGACCCGGCAAATATTAACCGGGTCTACTACGGGACCGATACCCGGGCCTTCTCCCTCCTGTTAGGGTCTTGGCTGGGCCTTACCTGGCCACTAAACCGCCTGCGGAAAAACCTGATCCAGTCCGACATAAACCTACTGAATGGGTTAGGAATTGCTTCCATCATAATCACGATTATTGGTTTCTTCACCCTGAACGGGCAGAACCCGGCGACCTACCGCGGGGGGATGTTCTTCTACAGCTTCGTTGGTATGATCACCACGGCGATGATTTTGCACCCGGGCGCCAGTATGAACCGGTGGATGACCAACCCGGTATTCACCTGGATCGGCAAGCGGTCCTACGGGATTTACGTTTACCAGTATCCGGTAATGGCCTTTTATGAACGGGCGATTCATGTCGGTGTCCACCCGGTTATTAATTCACTAATCGAGCTGGTGATTATCGGGGTCGTTAGTGAGCTTTCCTACCAGCTTTTGGAAAAGCCGCTGGCCCACTATGATTGGACAAATATTAGACAAGACTTACATAGTATTAAGACAATTTCGCTTCAGGGAGGAATTAAAATGGCCTTTAGTGTTATCGCATTGGGAATTGCCCTCTTCGGCTTGAGTCAACCAGACCACCAGCCTGCGAAGACGGCGGTCCAGGTCCGGATTGAACATAACCACCAGCTTGCTGCCCAACATAATAAACAGCTTGCGGAGGGGAAGAAGACGTCAACGGAGAAGTCCGGCAAACTGGAAAAGAAGTACAACCTGACTGCTCAGCAGGTTAAGGCACTGAAGAATACCAAGGTTACGGCGATCGGTGATTCGGTAATGGCCGATGCCGCCAATAGTATTCAGGAATTAATGCCCCAGGCCTATGTTGATGCCAAAGTTGGCCGCCAGGGTTCAGAAGCGCCCGCAGTCATTAGCCAGTTAAAGTCAGATGGGCACCTGAATAAGAACGTGGTGCTGAACCTGGGAACGAACGGGGCAATGACCAAGGAGACGGTCAACGAGATCTTGTCTGGGATTGGTTCCAACCGGCAAGTCTACTGGCTGACCGCCCACGTGCCAACCAAGCCATGGCAACAGACCGTTAACCGGGAAATCAAGGCCGCAGCCAAGAAACATAAGAATGTCCACGTGATTGACTGGTCAGCAGAAAGCAACAACCACGCAGACTGGTTTGCTGATGATAATGTTCACATGGATGAACAAGGAAACATTCACTACACGCGGATGGTTGCTAAGGCAATTTTGAATCACCAGTAAGGAGCGACGGTCGTGGCTGAGGATGAACACTTACTAGACCAGGCAATCGACCTTTACCTAACCGGGTTAAAGGGACTCGGTTCCTTTATCTCTGAGCCCTCGGCAGCTTTTTCCCTGTCTTTTGAGCAATACTTGATTCTACGCAGTATTGTCCACCAGCCGGGAGTAAAGCTGATGGACATTGCAAAAGAACGGGGGGTCACCCGGAGTGCCGTCTCCCGGCAGCTGAAGGTCCTGTTGACAAACCACTACGTTATCCAGAAAAAGGACCCGGCAGACCGGCGGCGCCAGTCTTTGGTAGCAACGCCAGAGGGGAAAAAGGTGGAAGGGCAGATTGCCCAGCGGGTTAAGAAACGCTTTAGCAACTGGCTAACCATCTTTGGCACGGAGCGGGGGGCCAAACTTTTGGACCTCCTTTCCGCATTTAACCAACAGATTGTCCAGGCAAACAAGGAGAAGGATGAATCAAAATGATTAAGATGATTGCATTAGACCTTGATAACACGCTGCTCAACAGTAAGAAGGAGATTTCACCGCGTAATGAGGCGGTCTTGAGAAAACTCCACCAACAAGGAATCCACGTTGTCCTGTGCACGGGGCGGCCAATCAACGCCATCTGGCCCTACATCGAGCAGTTGGGGCTAACCGAACCAGATGACTACACGATCACCTTCAACGGGGGCCTGGTAATCAATAACCGGACGAAGGACCACCTGTTTGAAATGGGGATGGACAAGCATGACCTGGCACCATTATTACACTTCGTCAATGCCCACCATATTCCGTTAAATGTTTTGGACTTTGACCAGGTTTTCGAGCTGAATGACTTCCCCGGCTCAATCTACCGGTCAGTTCTGAAACACATTAAGTTCAGGAATATTAAGGCGGCCCAGCTGCCGGGAGAGACCTTTAGCAAGGCCGTAATGGCAATTTCACCAGAAAAACTCACACCAATCATCAAAGAACTTCCGGCCGACCTGAAGAAGCATTATCACGCCGTGCAGTCACAGGCAATGATCATGGAGTTCCTGCCGATTGGAGTTAATAAGGCGGCTGGCCTTAAGGTCCTGCTCAAGCACTTCGGTGACGACTTCAGTAACCTGATGAGCTTTGGGGATGCTGACAACGACCTCGAAATGATTGAGGCGGCCCGGCAGGGAATTGTCATGGCCAATGGTTTGCCGGCAGTCAAGAAGGCCGCCACGGCGATTACCGACTCGAATGATGATGATGGTGTGGCCACGTATTGTGAACGTTTCTTTGCAACACAACTGTAATATAAGCGCAAAAAAGATAGTTAAAAAGGCAAAAATCCGCGGAATCTCAAGGATTCTCCGGAATTTTTGCCTTTTTTTAGTTGAATTTTGAAGATTTTATGAAAAAGTTAGGGAAACTGAAAAATCCTGTCCTAATGGCTTTTGCCGCCCTTCTTGAAAACGCTGGGGTAGTCAATATTACAATCAAGTAACATTATATTGGCGAAATGGGGGAAAGCGAAAAGAAGCTGTTACAGGCTAGTAATATTCACCGTGTACCATAAGAGCTGTTGAATGAACGAAATAAATCAGAATGATAAAGGATGGTTGTTTAGTTTATGAATACTAAGAAAAACTTTGTAAAAGCTTTTGCTACTCTTGGGGCTGTAGCCTTGGGTGTTACTTCAACAGCAGTTGTTGCCAACGCCGACATGGTTTACACCGTAAAAAGTGGTGATACCCTTTCGAGTATTTCTTACAAGTTCGCTAAGGACAACAGTTTGATTAACGAAATTGCGAAGGACAATAACTTGTCAGATGTTAACCACCTGCAAGTTGGTCAAAAGCTACTGATTAAGGGTGATGGGGAAATCTCGACGATGAATACCCAAAATACGCAGGCTACCCAGACAAATAATGCCCAACAAAACAAGGACAACACGACTGGTGACAATACTGCGGACAAGGCTAGTCAATCCAATAACCTTTCCAGTGCTGAACAAGCAGCGAAGGAATGGATTGCCCAACACGAGTCTGGTGGCAGTTACACTGCCCAAAACGGTCGCTACTATGGTCGTTACCAGCTTGACCTGTCTTACCTTGGTGGTGACCTTTCACCACAGCACCAAGAAGAGGTTGCTCAACAATACATGCAAAACCGTTACGGCTCATGGCAAGCGGCCCAGGCCCACTGGGAAGCCAATGGCTGGTGGTAATAAATCTTACGAGGATCGTGCGACGGCGCGGTCCTTTTTACTATGCGATTAAGACTAAGTATGATATGATACTTAGTGTAACGGGGATGTTTTTTGGATTCGACAGGTATAGGTCGAGTTTCAACTGCGTTTCGAAGGTTGCGTCTTCGTAAAAACGCTCAGTTTTAAATTATAACTGCAAACAATAATTCAAACGCTTACGCATACGCTGCCTAACAAGTAGCGCGCGTAGATCTACTTCGGGTTCGTCCATGATGCGAATGTAGGTTTTATATGTTAGTGGACTACGCTTCCTGCTCCCGTTTGAAGCAGTAAGAAGAGACCAATCAAACTAGCTAGCCATGGTTGCCCTGATCAACGGCGTTTTGACTAGTGAAGCTTAAATAGTTGAGATACGAACGTAGAGGTTGAAATGGCGATATGCTTGGACACGGGTTCGACTCCCGTCATCTCCATTGTGGGGTATCAACGAATTTTATTAAATATCGAAATGTTGATATACCAAGTCTTTAGGCTGACTGGATTATAAATGGGTTGCATAAAATTTTCATGAATTGTAGCCAAAATGTAGCCCAAAAAATAATATAGTTGTTGGGCGTGACTGTCACTAAAAAGTGGCAGCTTTTATTTTTGTCTATAATAAAAAAGTGCACTGGCTACCACCAATGCACCAAGTAAGGAGTTGATACCCTTGAGGGTGTACTCTGTTGCACTTGACTGGTGGTATATTGCCGTACACCAGAACAAGAGCGTTACCGTCTAGCTTCGGCTGGACGGTTTTTCTGTATCGCTAGCTCCCATTTGAACAACTAGCAAATAGCCCCTTACACTGTTTTGAGCCCGCTGGCTTTCAAAAGGGGCGGGGAAAAGTATATAATGATGGTTAAGCTAAGAGAAAGAGGTGGCCCAGGTGACAGTTAAACCAACTTTAGTAATTGAAGACTTTACTGCCCTGGGACAAATCTCCATGGTGGCAGCGACAACGATCCTTCAAGCGATGGGGCAGTCAACTGCTCTGTTACCTACCGCGGTCCTTTCCACGCAGACGGAGGGCTTTGGCCAGCCCGTTGCTATTGATACTCGGCGTTGGCTGCCACAAGTTATTGACCATTGGGACCGCGCCGGACTTGTCTTGGATGGCGCCGTGATTGGCTACCTGGGAAAACCAGCGCTGGCCAATTCAGTTGTCCAGATTCTTGACCACTATCATCCCCAAATCCGGGTAGTTGACCCGGTAATGGCCGATGAGGGCCAGATGTACCCCGGCCTTTCATCAAAGCTTCCTAGTGCGCTTAGGGAGCTGTGTAAGCGGGCAACGGTAATTACGCCCAACTGGACGGAATTGTGTCTCTTGGCGGGCAAACAACCGCGGGAATTCAAGGCGGACCACTTACCGGCCCTAATCACTCAATTACGCGCAGCGGGTATCTCTGCGGCCGTGGTAGTAACAGGAATCGTCAGGGGGGACCGGGTCAGCTGTTGCCTCTGTTCTGCAGACGGCTATCAATGGTATGATTCGCCCCGCCGTCCCGGACACTTTTACGGGAGCGGGGACGCCTTTGCTGCCTTGTTGTGCGGGTACCTGACACAGGGGTGCCCACTAGAAATGGCGGTAAAAAAAGCCAGTCAAGCGCTAGCGGTTGCTATTGGGGCCACCCAACCCCTAAATAACCACGACCGGCAGTACGGAATGAAGATGCAAAAACTACTTGCTTACCTATCAAGGGAGGACGAGAATTGTGAAAACGCAGCAAACCACTAAGAAATTAACCCTAGCGGCAATGTTGATTGCCCTGTCAATCGTTTTTGGCCGGGTTTTCCTGATTCCATTGCCCTGGACCCATGGAAACGTCAACCTTTGTGACGCTCCAATCTTTGTTGGGGCCATGCTCCTGGGACCGTGGTACGGGGGAATAATTGGTGGTAGCGCCGGGATGTTTCTTGACCTCTTGTCCGGATTCGGTCAGTACGCCCCGTTTTCCTTTGTTGCTCACGGGCTGGAGGGCTTAATTGCCGGCTGGCTGATGCGCTGGCTCCCTAACCGCTGGGGACAGCTCCTTGGCTTAATCCTCGGTGTGGCGGTCATGGTCGTCTGCTACTTCTTTGCCGATTCCATTCTTTACTCCTGGAGCACGGGGGCCCTGGGGGTCATTCCTAATACCCTCCAAGGAGTCGTTGGGGCGGTAGTAGCTGCCTTGTTTGCGCGCCCTTTGAAACGTAATTTGCACCTGTCTTTCAAATAAGAGAGGAAGATAATGATGAACATATTAATGATTGAAGATAACCATTCTGTTTGCGAAATGATGGCAATGTTTCTTAAAAAGCAGAACTGGTACTATGAATTTGCTTACGATGGGATCGAGGCGGAAGAAAAGTTTAAGGCCGACCCCGACAAGTGGGATATCATCCTATTAGATCTGAACCTGCCGAAGAAGGATGGAATGCAGGTTGCTGCCGACATCCGCCGAATCTCATCCACCGTACCATTGATTATGCTGACAGCCCGGGACACGGAAAGTGACCAGGTTCTCGGCCTAGAAATTGGGGCAGACGATTACGTCACCAAGCCCTTTAGCGCAATTACCCTAATTGCCCGTATCAAAGCCCTTTACCGGCGGAGCCAGCTCGGTAAGACTACCAACGAAGCCCAGCAAGAAGACGATGGTGGCTTTGATGTTCAGACGAAGCACTTCCGGATGAACACCAAGACCCGGGAGGTATACCTCTACGATAAGCAGATCACTGACCTGACCCCCAAGGAGTTTGACCTCCTAAAGACTCTGGCCAGCAAGCCCCGCCAGGTTTTCACCCGTGAACAATTGTTACAGCTGGTTTGGGACTATGAGTATTACGGGGATGAACGAACCGTTGATGCCCACATCAAGAAGCTCCGTCAAAAACTGGAAGACCTTGGCCCGCAGGTGATTAAGACCGTTTGGGGAGTAGGCTATAAGTTCGATGATGAAAATAACTAAAATGAAATTAATGTACCGTTTAATGCTGAGCTTCTTTACGATTATCATGTTGCTGATGATCATCCTCAGCTTCTCGTTCATTAACGTTACTAACCAGACCCTCTACCATAACGCCTGGTTCCAGTTGCGTAACGATGCCGACAGCCTTGTCCAGGATGCCATCCGTTACAACCCCGGTGATCACAGCTTTGAGGGCTTTGCCTCACCGGCCTTGAACAGCAACGCTAAGCTCTTGTCCGACCAGAATGTCCACTTTGCGATCTATGATGCGACCCACAACCAGGTCTTTGCAAGCAACGGCTTTACCCCCACGATTACCGCTGATAAGTGGGCAAAACTAAAGAAGGGGGAGACCATCTACGTCCGAATTGCCACGCCCCAACTTTCCCGTAAGGTTGCTGATACCCGCCTTCCGCAGATGACGGAAATCATTCGGCCTTACCGGGTCAAGAATAAGCTGGTCGCCGTGGTGGCCATTGCGACCTTTGTGTCGTCTATTGAGCAAAACATGCACCAGATCAAAATTAACCTGATTATGGCCCTGCTGGTGGCCGGCCTATTAACCCTGCTAGCGAGCTACTTCCTTGCCCGCTCAATTACGCGGCGGGTCCGTAACCTCCAGCAGGCGACCGCGCAAGTGGCAAAGGGAAACTACGATGTTCAACTGCCGGCTTTGGGGAAGGACGAAATTGGTGACCTTGGCCGGAGCTTCAACCAGATGACGGCCTCACTTAAGGCTTCCCAGGAGGAAATCCACCGGCAAGAGGAACGGCGCCGCCAGTTTATGGCTAACGCCGCCCATGAGATGCGGACCCCGCTGACGACGATTAACGGGATCCTAGAAGGCCTCCAGTATGACGTCATCCCGGAAGAGGATAAGAAACACAGTATTGAGCTGATGCAAAACGAAACCAAGCGTTTAATCCGGCTGGTTAACGATAATTTGAATTACGAAAAAATTCGGACGAACCAGATTACGATGGAACGCAAGCTGTTCGATGCGTCCGCGGTTTTACAGAACCTGGAGGAACAACTGAGTAAGAAGGCCCAGGCCCAGGGAGATACGCTGGACGTTGATGTTGCTAAGGGCCTGTTAGTTTATGCGGACTATGACCGCTTCGTGCAGATCATGTTTAACATCATCCAGAACG
Source organism: Limosilactobacillus avium (assembly GCF_947381485.1). NCBI lineage: Bacteria > Bacillati > Bacillota > Bacilli > Lactobacillales > Lactobacillaceae > Limosilactobacillus > Limosilactobacillus avium. The sequence goes on from NZ_CANCWN010000002.1 coordinate 102,071, forward strand.
CAATTCAGTTCACTCAGAATGGTCAGATTAAGATTCGCGGGAAGCAAGTCGCAAACGGTACCCAATTTACCGTTCAAGATAACGGAATTGGGATGACCCCTGAACAGCTGGAAAACATTTGGGAACGTTACTACAAGGCCGATCGTTCCCGAATGAATACGAAGTACGGCGAATCAGGCCTTGGTTTGGCGATTGTGCACCGTCTTGTTCAACTCCACGGGGGGAAGATTACCGCCCAAAGTGAGTACGGAAAAGGTAGCACCTTTACCGTCTATTTCCCTGACGAAAAGACAGCCCTTAACAGTAAAAAAGAGGCCAATGATTAGTAAATCTTTACGATCAAGACCAATTTTTTATAAAGCACTTACTTATTAATAGTACCAACCGGTTAACATGGTAGACCAAAAAAATAGGGGTTGTGCAAGCGTTTCCAGTATGATAAATTATCTCTTTGTAGATTGATTGATAGGAGAGAATTGTTATGTTTCTAAGCTATTTACTCGCATTGGTCCCGGCCGTTGGTTGGGGGATCATGCCATTAATTACTGGGAAGGTCGGCGGTTCCACCGTCAACCAGACATTTGGAATTGGGGCCGGTGCCACCATTATTGGCTTGCTGGCCTTTGCGATTGCTCACTTGACGGGGAACCCGGACGCAGTGATCGTTAGTGCCCGTGGCTTTTGGATTTCCGTCCTCTGTGGGGCCCTGTGGTCGACTGGTCAAATTGGTCAGTTCGTTTCCTTTAAGCGGATGGGGGTTTCAAACACCATCCCGCTTTCCACGGTGTTCCAGTTGATTGGTAATTCCCTGATTGGGGTAATTATCTTTGGTGAATGGCACAGTTCCACTGCCCGCCTGATTGGTTTTGGGGCCCTGGTAATTGTTATCATTGGTGCCTTGATGACGTCCGTAACCGACCAAAGTAGCGGGAAAAAGATTACCATTCAAAACTTCTTCTTCCTGCTGATTACGACCTTTGGTTACTGGGTTTACTCCGCCTTTCCTAAGATTCCATGGTTGGCAAACGAAAAGTCACTGGGGATCTTCCTTCCGGAAATGCTGGGTATCCTGTTAGGGTCCGTTATTTACACCATTGCTTCTGGAAACATTTCCGCTTTTAAGCAGCGTGAACAATACCTCAACATCTTTGGGGGCCTTTCTTGGGGTGTTGCTGCCCTGGCATACATTTTTGCAGGACGGGCCTTCGGGGTCAACGTTGCCTTTGTTTTCACCCAGTTAAACGTGGTGATTGCAACAATCGGTGGGGTCTTCGTTCTGCATGAACAAAAGACCCATCGTGAAATGGGCTTTACGATTGCCGGGATCGTCTTCATCGTTGCCGGTAGTATCTTAACCGCATTTGCCCACTAAAGAACACGCTATAATGTAAAGTTAATCTGTAGCGGATAATATTTGTAAACAAAAACGAGGATGAGAAGCTATCGCTTTCCCATCCTCGTTTTTCCATTAGTAAGGATAATTCTTCATCCGGTCGGCCGCGGTAATCTGCCGCACGGCCTTTGCAGGGACCCCGAGAACCAAGGAGTTGGCCGGCATGTCGTGGGTAACTACCGCCCCGGCGCCAATTACGCAACCGTCACAATTGTCACTCCTGGGCAAACGGTAACGTTGGAAGCAAGCCAGCAGTTGTTGCCAATTGTCACCGGCTTACCGAATTCGATATCGGTAACCTGGCCATTGTCCTGCTTGCGGATGTTGCGTTGTGAGTAGGGCAGGGGGTGCATGGCGGTGACGATGGAAACGTTTGGTCCACACATGACGTTATCGCCGATTTTAACCGGGCAGGTATCAAGGATTGTCAGGTTGAAGTTAGCATAAAAGTTTTTACCGAGGGTGGTAAAGCGGCCGTAGTCGACGTGAATGGGGCCCTGCAAAAAGACGCCTTCCTGGTGGTCAGGAAAGAGGCGGTCCATAATCACGTGGCGTTCCACCGTGTCCTCATCGGCGGTCAGGTTGTAGTCCCGGCAGAGACGGTGGGCAAGTTGCGCAAACTGGTTTAGCTCGGCAGTGTCCGGGCAGTAGGGCTTGCCCGCGAGCATATCTTTAGTATTTTGTTCCATTAAAAATCACTCCTTTGATAATTCTATTATCACAAATAATGTAAACGCTTGCAACAAGTGTTCAAAGGATTGAAACCGGCTTCGTAATTCGCTATTATTTAGTGGTGAAGTATTTTTTAATTTAAGAAAGAGGCTCTGAAAATGACAACAGTAAAATTTGACAGTAGTGCCTTAAAACAATTTGTTCACGACAACGAATTAGGTGAAATGCAGGCAATGGTCAACGCTGCTAACGACGAACTCCGCAACGGGACCGGCGCTGGAGCGGACTTCCGTGACTGGCTCCACTTGCCAACCGAATACGACAAGGACGAATTCGCCCGGATCAAGGCCGCAGCCAAGAAGATCCAATCTGACTCCGACATCTTAGTCGTCATCGGAATCGGGGGTTCCTACCTCGGTGCCCAAATGGCTATCGACTTCTTGCACAACACCTTCTACCAGGCCCAAAGCGCCAAGGACCGCAAGTACCCACTGGTAATCTTTGCCGGTAACTCCCTGAGCTCTACCTACGTTCACGACCTCTTACAGCTGATCGGCGACAAGGACTTCTCCGTCAACGTTGTTTCCAAGTCTGGGACAACCACGGAACCATCAATCGCCTTCCGGATCTTCAAGAAGAAGCTGATTGAAAAGTACGGCCTGGAAGAAGCTAACAAGCGGATCTACGCTACGACCGATAAGGCCAAGGGTGCTTTGAAGACCGAAGCTGACGCTAACGGCTACGAATCATTCGTCATTCCGGACGGCGTCGGTGGTCGTTACTCCGTCCTTTGCCCAGTTGGTCTCCTGCCAATTGCCGCATCTGGTGCCGACATTGATAAGCTGATGGAAGGGGCTGCCCAAGCCGAAAAGGACTACGTTGACCCTGACCTGACCAAGAACGAGGCTTACCAATACGCTGCTTACCGGAACATCCTCTACCGGAAGGGGTACGAAACCGAGCTTCTCGAAAACTACGAACCAAACATGCGGATGTTTGCCGAATGGTGGAAGCAATTAGCCGGTGAATCCGAAGGTAAGGACCAGAAGGGAATCTACCCATCCAGCGCCAACTTCACCACCGACCTCCACTCCCTGGGTCAATACATCCAAGAAGGTCGCCGCTTCTTGATGGAAACCGTTGTTAAGTTGGACAAGCCAAACTTCGACGTTGAAATTCCTAGTGAAGACGACAACCTGGACGGCCTGAAGTACCTGGAAGGCAAGACAATGGACTTCGCCAACACCAAGGCCTACGAAGCTGTGGTCGCTGCCCACACCGCTGGTGGTGTTCCGGTAATGACGGTCCACATTCCAGAAGAAAATGAATACACCCTCGGTTACCTGATCTACTTCTTTGAGGTGGCCATGGGTATCTCCGGTTACCTGAACGGGATTAACCCATTCAACCAACCCGGGGTTGAGGCTTACAAGACCAACATGTTTGGCTTGCTGGGCAAGCCCGGCTACGAAGAAGTCGGTAAGAAATTACGGGCAGAAATGGAAAAGAACGAATAAGATTGATTGAGGCGGTGAAACGCCTCTTTTTTAATTATGGGAAAAAACGAAATCATTAAAAACCGTCAGATAATCCAACGACGGTTAGTGGCCTGGATTGTCTTAACCATCTGCTTTCAAATCATTGCCGCAATCACCTCCTGGTTAATTGTACAAATTATTGCCTGGCTATCAGCGGGGTACTGCGTCATTTTAATCATCCTCTATTGCTATTTGGAGTGGCGACTGCTTCATTTGCAGTGATTAGCCACGTGTTATAATAGATTTAATGGATTAATCTAGGTAGAGTTAGGAAAGTATTATATGACAATTGATCACCGTAATTTATCACGAATTTACAACCGCAAACTAGTTTTACAACAGCTTTTTAACAATAAGGAGACCTCCCGAGCAGAGATTGCCCGCCAATTACACCTAAACAAGTCGACAGTTTCCTCAATCTATAGTGAACTGGATGATGAGGGCTTTATTGAAGAAGTCCGCCAGGGGGAATCGACCAGCAATGGTGGCCGGAAGCCGCACCTGGTTCGGTTAAATCACAACTATGGCTTTGTTGCCAGCTTTAGTATTGGGACATCATACATGGCCTCCATGTTCAACTACACGAACGGGGAGATCATCCAGTATAACCGTCAGCCAATCGAGCAGTTTGATATTCTGAACATCATGCAAATGATTAAGAAGGAAATCAAAAAGATGCAAAAAGTTGACCAGACGGGACATGGCCTTCTGGCAATTGGCTTTTCTATCCACGGGATTGTTTACCAAAACAAGGTCCTAGATTCGCCATTCCTGGAACTGGACGGGATTGACTTGCAAGAATACTTCGAGAAGGAATTCGCGGTCCCGGTTGTCCTGGAAAACGAGGCCAACCTAGCCGCCGTCTTTGAGAAGGACTACTATGCGGCCGACAATATTTCTGACCTGATTACCATTAGTATCCACCGGGGAATTGGGGTCGGTGTTATCGCCAACGGTAGCCTGTACCGGGGAAACCGGGGAATGGCTGGTGAAATTGGCCGGACCTTGATGAATGACCATGCTGGTAATGGTCATAAGTTAGTGAAAGTCGAATCACTCTGTTCAGAGGATGCCATTATTAACCAGGTCAAGGAGGTCAAGGGCCTCAAGGAAATCGACAGCGACCAGCTTGTTAAACTTTACCACTACGATAGTCAGGTGCTGCGTATCTTTGACCATGCGATGGAACTGATTGCGGAAGCCTCATACAACGCCATCGTGTCCTTTGGCCCGCAAGAAGTTTACTTTAACTCCACCTTGTTTGAAGATATTCCGGAACTGTTTAAACAGGTTCAGAAAAAGCTCATTGAGATGGGGGCCTTTTCACCAATCAAAATGATTAAGGGCGCCCGGATGGCCTCGCTTTTGGGGGCCAGTTCGTTGGCAATTCATCAAGCGCTGGATCTAGAAGATTTCCAGTTGAAGCTTCAATGGCCAAACGAAGTCGAAAATATTGACTAATAGTAAAGTAAAGGACCCAAAGCCCTCGGAAATTTCCCGGAGAGATAAGGGTCCGTTTCTTTTGTTTAGGTTAACCGACTGAAGTTGTCCATTTAAAGTCTAGGTCCCGATCAGGTAGTCCAATTACTTGGCGAATGATCATTGCGGCTGCGCCTAGGAGAGAAACATAACGGGAGCCGCTTATGACTGAAACAGGAATAGTAACCGCGTGTTGCTGAGCAGTATTTTTAATTTTTGTGATAAGCTGAGGAATGAGCTCAATCAATGGGGAATTGATGAATATTTCTTCCGGCCCGTACAGCATCTGCAAATCAAACAACAGTTGACCTGTGACTTCCGCAAAAGAAGTTATAACACGGTCAACCTTAGGTCCGCCCGTAGCAACCACCCGTTTTAAAGTCGAGTAGTCTGCGTGTGGGTTAATACCAGCGGCTTTAGTGATTTCTGCCTGAAGATGGTCAACAGACAAGTAGTCACCAATCTCTTGAAATTGCCCCGTCAAATTAGGTACCTTGACGCTTCCTAACTCACCGGTTTTTCCCTGAAAGCCACTGAAGAGGTGGTGGTTGGCAACTACTCCGATCCCAGGACCCCGGTGGATGCTTAAAACAATAAAGTTAGCTGGACTGACATGGCGGGCATAATCACGTTCGTAAATGGCGGTCAGGTTAGCCTCATTTCCGACAATAACGGGAACGTGGTAGTGGTTGGTAAAATACTGTTGGAAGTCGATTCCATTCATAGGGTAATAAGGTGAATGGGTAACTTTGTTGTGGTCGACGATTGCGTGGATCGATATACTGATGCCAAGCAAACCGTGTGTCGTATCGTGTCGACTAGCTGCCTTGTGAAGCTGACGATTAATCAGTTCCATGACAGTAATAATATCTTGACCACAGGTATCGAAGCGCTGAAAACTGATTTCTTTGCCGTTTACGTAAAGAAACATTGTATAGAGGTGGGCATAGGTAATATTGAAGCAGGCAACATAACCGTAGTGTCCATTGAAAGTGTACAGTTCGGGCTTCCGACCACCTACAGTAGTTGACTTTCCATGGCCCAGGTGGTGGATGTAACCCTGAGTGTCAAGTTCATCGAACAAAGAGGAAATTGTCGACCGGTGAAGACCCGTGTACCGAGCAATATCTGCCCGCGAAATCGCCTGGTGGTTAAACAGTTGCTGCTTAACAGCGCTAAGGTTAATACGACGGGTAGGACTGTGATTGATTAAATAATCCATAATGATTCCTTTCAAAGTAAGGAGCTGGGAAAATTTTGCTTTTCCCAGCTCCTTAGTTGTTTTTAAACGTGATGACTATATCATAATTGAACGGTCTGGTGAGCATCAGTCAGTTTGAATTCCTTGACCTCATCATTAACGTGGACGTATAAGGTCGGCAATTTCTTCAGAGCACTGACGTTAACGGTTAGTTTGTTATCCTTAATGGTAACCGTAATTTCACCCTGGTGGTTCCCTTCCTCATCAACCAATGGCTGGCTATGCTGACCAGCGGTTGGTTGGTAAACATGGAGAGCAGAGGCAGCTAGGTAATCATACTTAGCGTGCTCGGCGTTTGGTTCTTCAAGGAGGATGGCGTTTTGCCGCGCCAGAAGTGGCAGAGTCATATAGTCAAAATGTTCTTTAAACCATTGGCCATGAGCGACGTCATATGACTTGTTGGTCAAAATATTTGTCCATTTACCAGCAGGGAGATAGTAATTACCTTCGCTGCGGTCGTTGAAGATTGGAGCGACTAACAGCTGAGAACCCAACATGTATTGAGAGCCCAGTGGGGCAGCAGACTCATCACTAGGGAATTCTACAAACATTGGCCGCATCATCGGGAAGCCATTCTCGTGGGTCTCAACAGCTTGTTCGAAGAGGTATGGCATTAAAGCCAGCTTGTTCTTGACGAACTTTCTGGAAACTGCAACTGCCTCATCCCCGTAATGCCATGGTACCCGGTATTCAGAACTACCATGATAACGACTATGAGTAGAGAGTAAGCCAAACTGGGTCCACCGCTTGTAAAGATCTGTTGGGCAATGGTCATTAAAACCGCCGATGTCATGACTCCAGAAGCCAAAGCCGGAGCTCATGAAGGACAGGCCTCCACGAAGGGAAGCGGCCATAGAGGTGTAACGTGAATCGCTATCGCCACCCCAGTTAACCGGGAACTGTTGAGTGCCAACGGTTGCGGAACGAGCAAAGACTACGGCTTCTTTTTCACCCTTAACTTCTTTAATAGCATTAAAGACGGTCTGATTGTAAAGGAAGGTGTAGTAGTTGTGCATCCGCTTTGGGTCAGCACCATTGTAGTAGACCGCGTCCTTAACCGGAATTCGTTCGCCGAAGTCGGTCTTGAAGGCATCAACACCCATATTGAGAAGGTCCTTAAGGTAGCCTTGATACCACTTGACTGCGGCTGGATTCGTAAAGTCTACGAAGGCGTTACCAGCTTGCCAGCGGTCCCACTGCCATGGATTACCGTCTGGTTGCTTGATTAAGTAGCCCTTATTCCGGGCCTCCATAAAGAGGCGGGATTTCTGGCCGATGTATGGGTTGAGCCAGACACAAACCTTGACGCCACGGTCATGAATCTTCTTTATCAGGCCAGCAGGATCTGGGAACATATCCTTATCCCATTCAAAACTGGTCCATTCAAAGCCCTTCATCCAGAAGCAGTCGAAGTGGAAGACATCTAATGGGATGTTATTTTCTTTCATCTTATCGATGATGTTGAGAACCGTCTTTTCACTGTAATCAGTCGTGAAGGAGGTTGTTAACCAGAGGCCAAATGACCAGGCAGGTGGTAGGGCCGGCTTGCCGGTCAGACTGGTGTAGTTGACAAGGACATCCTTCGGGGTTGGTCCATAGATAATATAGTACTGGATACTTTCGCCTTCGACGCTAAATTGGACCTTGTCGTTATATTCAGAGGCCACTTCGAATGATACTGTTTCGGGTTCATCAACAAAGACGCCATAGCCATGGTTAGTAATGTAGAAGGGGATGTTTTTGTAGGTTTGTTGGCTTCCAGTACCCCCATCCTTGTTAACAATTTCCACATTTTGTCCACTCTTAACAAAGTGGGAGAACCGCTCACCGAGTCCGTAGACATTTTCACCAACATCGAGGTCCAATGCTTCGCGCATATAGTGTTTACCAGTGTCACGATCGGTAATTTCAGCCTGCATCCCTGGCTCGGAAGTGGTGAGAAGCTTGTCTGCCCCTTTGAACTGCATCTTAAACGGCTGCTTGCCTAGGGGAATCGTTACAGAAAGATCACCAGTTTTGAGGGTGAAATGATCATCTTTTACTATATCAGCGTCCATCGTAACTTGTTGGTCATTGATGTGGAAACTTGGCTTAAGTGGAAATTGAGCAAAGTGAGTTAACTTTACCCCTAATACATTCTTCAACGGGGAAGTAAAGTTAATGGTGGTTGCCCCAATGTCAGTCGTCTGGTCACGACGGTCGGCGGGATGATATGGAACAAATACTTCGGCCTTCTTGTGGTCTGCGCTGATACTGTAATCATATACTTGTGCGGGTGAATTAATATCAAAATTTTCTTTGGTCAGCCATAAACCGTTAGTAAATTTCATATTGTGCCTCCTGTAAGTTTGTCTATTACATAAACAATCCTAAATACGCCCTGATTGTATATCGCAAAGTAAGCGCTGTCAACAGTACGAAAAGGTGGAATTTACCTTTATTTTGACATTATATGTAGACAAAAACGCTAAATTTGAATTATAAAACTAATTTCTGGAAACGCTTGCAAAATGATTTTAATGGGTCTACACTGTGTTTGTTTGGGAGGACAACAAACCTGGGATTGTCCAAATTGTTCTTGATTTTGGAATTATTTATCGAGGTGCTATTTATGGATAAGGCTTCAGAAAAGCAAACAAAGATGCCTAACCTGGTTCATTGGCCAGAACGAATCAGTTACGCAGCAACTGACTTTGCCTGCAATTTGTCATTTGGTTTAATTTCTAACTTCCTGATGTTCTTCTACACTGATGCGTTTGGAATCTCAGCTGCGGCCGTCGGGACTTTGTTCCTGGTCGCACGGTTGGTTGATGCGGTCGATGGTCCCTTCTGGGGGATTATGATTGATCACACCCACACTCGGTGGGGGAAGTCACGGCCATACTGGTTATGGTTCGCCATCCCGTACTCCATCTTCTGTGTCCTGGTATTTTCCACGCCACATATGAGTTTGGAAGGTAAGATTATTTGGGCCTACGTCACCTATATTGGCGTCGATGTTCTGTACTCATCAGTCAACATTCCAATTACGTCGATTCTGCCTAACCTGACCAACAACCCGAACGAGCGGGTAACCTTAAGCACGATTCGGCAGTTCTTCGGTACTGCTGGTGGGACCCTGGTTTCCGTCTTGGCACTGCCAATGGTAAATGCCTTTGGTCATGGTAACGAGCAAAAAGGGTTCTTCATTACTAGTATTATCCTGGCCATTGTCGGCTGTGTTCTATTGCTTAATGCCTTTGCCAACACCCGTGAACGGATTCAGACGAAGGAATCTAAGCAGGCATTGCCAATCAAGACTTCCTTAAAGGCCTTGAAGCACAACTGGCCATGGGCGGTCATCATCTTCATCAACTTTATCTACTGGATGGGGATGCAAACCCGGAATCAAGTCACTGTTTATTTCTTCAAATATAATATGAATGCCGCTTGGCTGACCTCAATCATGCTGGGGTTGCAACTGTTCGCACTGATCACGGTTGCCATCACTCCATGGTGCTCAAAGAAGTTTGGCAAGCGTAACACGATGCTCTCCGGGATGCTAATTGCTATCATCGGCCAATTCGTTATGTGGATTGGTGCAAAGACTGCTAGCGTACCTGTCATCATTGCCGCTAACATTATTGTTAACCTAGGGACCGGTTTGGTATCTGGTTTGATTGCCGTTATGCTGGCCGATGCCGTTGACTATGGTGAATGGAAAAATGGTGTTCGGGCCGAAGGAATTGTTACCTCGTTCTCATCCTTCTCCGCTAAGTTTGGAATGGGAATCGGTGGTGCGGTCACCGGTTGGATCCTTAGCATGGGTGGCTACGTTGCCAACCACGCTCAGACCGCTTCCTCACTAAACGCCATTACAATTAACTATGTATGGGTACCAATGGTTGGCTTTGCCCTTTCTGCTATCGCTTTAATCTTCTACAAGGTTGACTCCTTCGAAGGTAAGATGCAGGCCGACTTACGGGCAAAGCACGCACGTGAAAATGCAGAAAACAAGTAATACTTAAGCTTGAACGGGGCTGGGAAAAATGAGAGTTCTTCCCGGCCCCGTTCCAGTCTGACAAGAATCGTGATATAGAATGGAGAAAAATATGCGAAAAAATTATTTAAGTATCGATGTTGGCGGGACCGACATCAAATACGGAATACTTGACCGGGCCGGAAACCTGATAACCCATGATAAACTCGAAACTCCTCAAGATGGGGTAGGACCTTTCCTGGAAACCATTGATCAGATTATTAGAAGATACGTTGATCAAATCCGCGGTGTTGCATTTAGCATCCCCGGAACGGTTATTCCTGCTACTGGTGAAGTCAAAGTTGGGGGTGCATTACCTTACCTTGATGGCCTAAATTTGGTTGACCATGTTCACCAAGAGATAGATGACCAGCTCATTGTTGCTGTGGAAAATGATGGGAAGGCCGCAGCTTTGGCCGAACTATGGCTAGGTAACCTCCATAATATTAAGAATGGTGCAGCAATTGTTCTCGGTACCGGCGTTGGTGGGGGAATCATCATCGACGGTCACTTATACCGGGGGATGCACTACCAGGCGGGTGAGCTGAGTTTTATTCCCTTCAAAAATGGCAAGGATAAGTACGGGGTTGAGGGCTCAGCTGTCCGAATGATCAATAAAATCGCTAAGCACTACAATTTCAATAACATTAATGACGGGCCTGCTGTTTTTGAACAGATTAACTGCCGCGACCACTATGCCTACAAGATATTTAAAAAGTATTGCTGGCGGATTGCCAATATGATTTTAAGCATTCAAGCCGTTGTTGACCTTGATCGTTACGTGATTGGTGGGGGGATCAGTGCCCAGCCAATTGTCGCTGATACGATCCGTACGGAGTACGAAAAGCTGGTTGAACAGGTGGACCTAGCAGGTATCCGGCGCCCCACAATCATGAAGGCCTATTTTGAAAATGACGCGAACCTGTATGGTGGAGTATACAACCTCTTGCTAGAGGTTAATAATGAGATATAAAGGAGGGAGCTAAATGTATGCAACGGACTACCCGCAAGGCTTTCCTGCAGGATTTATGTGGGGTGGTGCCAGTGCAGCAACCCAAATTGAAGGTGCCTGGAACATTGATGGTAAGGGACTGTCAGGCGCTGAATGCATTGTTGGTGGGGGCCAACACAATTCTACCCAAGATAATGTAACGAAAGCGGCACTAGAAAAGGCAATTGCCGACCAGTCAACCCAACGCTATCCTAAACGTCATGGAAATGATTTTTACCACCACTATAAGGAAGATATCAAGTTGATGGCGGAGATGGGCTTTAAAGCTTATCGTCTTTCCATTTCCTGGTCGCGGATTTTCCCCCATGGAGATGATCCAGTTCCTAACGAGCAGGGCCTTAAATTCTACGATCGCGTTTTTGCTGAGCTCCACCGTTATGAAATCGAACCGGTAGTAACATTATTTCACTATGATACTCCTGCTGCTCTAACTCTAAAATATAATGGTTGGGCGGACCGGCGGATTATTAAGGCTGCCAAACGCTATACTCAGACAGTCTTAAAGCGCTATGCAAACCAGGTTAAGTACTGGATGACTTTTAATGAAATTAATACAGGAACGACAGGCTTTCATGCAACTGGTGCAATTGACAACGATTATTCGCCTGCCGCTCGGCTCCAGTTGCGCTATCAGGCCCTACACCACCAATTCGTAGCCGGGGCAATTGCTACTAAACAGCTGCGGGCAATTAATCCTAGAGCTAAGATGGGTTGTATGATTGGTCGAGACCAAACTTACCCTGCGACGTCCAATCCCGCAGACGTTGTACTGGCCCAGCAGGAGGACCGGTTGAACCTCTTTTACCCGGATGTCCAGATTCGTGGGGAGTACCCGACTTATATGAATCGCTATTTCGCTAACCATCATATTCACATTCAAATGGCTGCAGGCGATCAGGAGTTGCTAAGAGATTATCATGCCGATTACCTGAGCTTTAGTTATTACACCTCCCGGGTTTCCAACAGTCGTCCGCTTGCTGATGACAAGAAAATTACGGTAAATATGGCTCGCGGCTTTAATAATCCCTATTTGAAAGGAACACCGTGGGGCTGGCTAATTGATCCGCGTGGCTTACGGGTCACACTAAATGAATTTTGGGACCGGTACCGAGTACCTCTATTTATTGTGGAGAATGGTCTTGGAGCGGTTGATCAATTAACCGCAACAATGCAAGTCCATGATGACTACCGAATTGCCTATTTAAGAGATCACATTGAACAGATGAAGGAGGCTGTTAGTGATGGGGTTAAGCTAATCGGTTACCTGATGTGGTCACCAATCGACCTGGTTTCGTTTTCGACGTCCGAGATGAGTAAACGTTATGGACTTGTATATGTCGACCTTGATGATGATGGTCGGGGTACTTATAAGCGAATTCGTAAGGACTCGTTTTTCTGGTACCAGCGCGTAATCAAAACAAATGGAGAAGAATTAGAGGAGGAAAACTAATATGTACGCAACTGATTATCCACATGGATTTAAGAACGGCTTCCTTTGGGGCGGGGCAACTGCTGCCAGCCAGATTGAGGGAGCCTGGAACATTGACGGTAAGAAGCTATCTGGAGCCGAGTGTATCCGGGGCGCAAAGGAGGGGGAGACCCACTCAACGCTTGATGAGGCAACCCGGCAAAGCATTGAGGAGGCAGTCAACAGTGATTCGGACCGCGACTATCCCAAGCGCCACGGGAACGACTTTTATCACCGTTACCCGGAAGACATCAAGCTCCTCGCCGAGATGGGGTTCAAGGCCTTCCGCATTTCCATTGCCTGGTCACGGATCTTCCCGAATGGGGACGAGCTGACCCCAAACGAGAAGGGGCTCGCCTTTTACGACCGGGTCTTCGACGAAATGCACAAGTATGGCATTGAGCCGGTTGTAACCCTATCCCACTATGAGATGCCCGTTGGTCTCACCCTAAAGTACAATGGTTGGGCCAGCCGGGAGGCAATTACCGACTTCACGCGTTATACAGCCACTGTCTTTAAGCGCTACAAGGGTAAGGTTAAATACTGGATGACCTTCAACGAGATCAATACCGGCACCACTGGCTTCCACGCCACCGGAGCCCTTGAAGATGGGTTAAAAACCACTGATGAGAAGCTCCAGTTGCGTTATCAGGCCCTCCATCACCAATTTGTAGCGAGCGCACTAGCAACCAAGCAGCTCCACGAAATTATTCCGGGGGCTAAGATGGGCTGCATGCTGGCCCGGATGCAAACCTATCCGGCAACCTGTAACCCCGCTGACGTGATCATGGCCCAAAAGGTGGACCAGCTCAACCTCTTCTTCACCGACGTTCAGGTGCGGGGAGAATATCCGGAATACATGAATCGCTACTTCGGTGAACACCATATTGTCATTAAGATGCTGGCTGGTGATCAGGAGCTGCTGAAGAGGTACCCAGTTGACTACCTCAGCCTGAGTTACTACATGTCGAGTGCAACGGCTGCCAAGGCAGGTCATGACGCGACAGCAGAGGCTACTGGTAACCAGTACGCAGTGCGGAACAAGTACCTAAAGCAGACACCGTGGGGATGGCAAATCGATCCCCAGGGTCTGCGGGTGGCCCTAAACACCCTCTGGGACCGTTACCGGGTACCATTGTTTGTCGTGGAAAACGGCATGGGCACCTATGATAAGTTTAGTGATGATGGCAAAATTCATGATTCATACCGGGTCGACTACCTGCGGGCCCACATCGAACAGATGAAGGAGGCCGTTAAGGATGGGGTTGACCTGATGGGCTACCTGACCTGGGCACCAATTGATCTAGTTTCCTTCTCCACCTCCCAGATGAGCAAGCGGTACGGCTTCGTCTATGTTGACTTGGACGACAATGGCCAGGGGACCCTGAAGCGGACGCCGAAGGATTCATTCTACTGGTATAAGAAGGTTATTGCCACTAATGGTGAAGACCTCAAATAGTAAAGGATAAGAAAAGATAAATCGACCGCTAGTATTCGGCAAGCCCGGGTACTAGCGGTCGATTTGTGTATATAATTCCTGGAAGGGATAGGTATAAAAAAGCACCGCCATTCATAAGAATGCAGGTGCTTTACTTATTATCGAATTGAATTTAGTTATTAGCCTTTTGCCGCTTAGCAGCTTGGTCACGCAGCCATTGTTCGATACTTTCCAGGGACTTACCTTGGGTTTCGAAGACCTTGGAGTGGACGAACCAGATGGCCAACAGGCAGAAGACACCGTAACCGATGAACAGGGTCCCCTTACCAAAGGCACTTAATAGTGGTGGGAAGGTTAGGGAAACGATCATGTTAGCAGTCCAGTTAACACCGGCGGAGAAGGAATTACCTAAACCACGGATGTTCAGTGGGAACATTTCACCAATCATTGTCCACATGATTGGGCCCCAAGTACCAGAGAATGATGCGATGTAAACAACCATTGAAAGAACGGCAACGTCAGCAGCAAACTTGGACTCGGAGGAGTGCATCAGTCCCCAGCACATGATGAACAGGGTGATGGCCATTAACCAACCACCGACGATTAGCATCTTACGACGGCTGACCCGGTTCATTAACCAGATACCGATAACCGTAACGATAACGTTGAAGATCCCAATCCAGATGTGAGAGAGGAGAGCAAAGTGAACACCAAAACCAGCGTCAGTGAAGATAGTTGGCGCGTAGTAAAGCACGGTGTTACAACCCATGACTTGTTGGAAGATTGCCAGACCAACGGCAGCGACAAGTGCTGGGTGAACGATTGGGCCGAATAATTCGTTCCAACCACCAGACTTAATAGCAGCCTGCTTTTTAATGTCTTCGATATCACCATTAACAACTTGTTCGTCATTGCTGTTCATGGCCATCAGGACTTCACGAGCAACGCTTTCCTTATCGTTACGAACCAGGTAACGTGGTGATTCTGGCAGGATAATAGCACCGCAGAACAGGATAGCAGCTGGAATGGCGGCAAAACCGAGCATCCAACGCCAACCAGTGTAGAGACCTTGCAGCCAGAAGTTAAGCAGGTAAGCTAGCAGCAAACCTGTCATAACCATCAGCTGGAAAAGTCCAGACATCATCCCACGCTTAGCAACAGGTGCTAATTCGGCAAGGTAGGTTGGGATCAAGGCAGAGGCAGCACCAACGGCTAACCCTAAGATGATCCGGGTGATGATCAATGTCCAGAATTCCGGAGCTAATCCAGAACCGAGGGCCCCGATGAAGAATAGGATTGAAGTGAACATCAATAGCTTCCGCCGACCGTAGCGGTCAGAGAAAGGTCCAATTGTGATGGCACCGAGGATGGCACCAAGCAAGACGGCGGATACGACACAACCCTGTTGCCAGGAATTCAATGATAATTGCTTTTCGATAAAGAGGATGGCACCAGAAATTGAACCGGTATCGTAACCAAATAAGAGACCACCAAGGGCGGCGAAGAAGTATATCCACCCGGCAGAAAGTTTATGTTTCATAATTTTGATCTCCTTATATATCAAAACCAAATTAATAGACAGAAACAAGTTAGTTGTTTATGTATATGTTGGTTGTGATAACCAACCAACATCATAACAATAACATAATACCCTTAAAAAGAAAACCCTTTCATGATATATTAATAAACAAATCACAATCATAAAAAGGTAAATATATAATTGCGTTTCAGTCACAAAATGACAAATTAAGGTTACGAATAGAACTAACGAACGGGTAATTTAAATTGGATAATAGGAATGTAAGAGCTTTCAAGAAAATAGAGGTGACAGCGATGCAGAAATTTGTTTCGATTCCCACAATCGAGTCTGGCCTGTATATGTTTGGCGGTCATATGCATACTGTCAATGGTTCCTGGTCGTTTTTTGAGCAACGCCACCAGGTCTTTGAGCTGATGGTCGTAACTGATGGACACCAGATTACCGAGTTTCGTGACCAGGCCGCTGTTAATATGGGGCCGGGGGACGCCCTGATCATTTCTCCGGGGACTTACCATACCAACCGCAACGCCAGTGCCACGGCCAAGATGACGTACATGTGCCTGCACTTTGACTTTGAAGATACACAGATTCGTTCCCGGATGATTGGCCTGATTGCAAATAAACTCTTTAAGGCGGAGACCCCGTTTGCCCAGTTGTCGAATACTACTCTTAATAAGATTGTCGACCTTAGTCGGGATCGTGAGCACCAGAATGAATTCGACACCCAGGTTAACATTGAAATTGTTCTTCTTAAGTACCTCCGTGATTTAAATCAGCTGATGGGGGATGTCGATTACCGCCATGACATGCCTTATAGTAATAAGGAAGCCAAGATTGGTCGGGATATCGTGATGGCAATCGAGAACCGGGTCAACAATGATGACCGCAGCCCATCCTTTAATTTCAGCGACATCTGTAAGGAACTCGCCATTAGTAGTGGTTATGGCCACCGGGTGTTTAAAAAGGTGTACGGAATCACCCCGCTGCACTTCATTGACCGGGAGAAATACAAGAAGGCCCAGCGACTTTTGGAGTATTCAGGGAATTCGATTGAGGAGATTGCTTACATGGTGGGGGCCGCCAATATCTCCATCTTTAGTAAGCAGTTCAAGAAGTGGTCGGGCTATTCACCAAGCGAGTACCGGAAGCAGGTTAGTCATAAGCGCTCGGTCCGTTCCAAGAACAATGTCGGCTACTTCGAATAGAATTTAACAAGAATCAGCCCACATAATAGATCATAATTTGACAAATTTCTGTCAGGTTATGGTCTATTTTTATATTGTGAAACCGCATACAATAAAAAGCGTTGATGAAGTAGTTACTTCGTTCACACAACTAACTTACTTTTATGCTCTGTATTTATTATTTGTATTGTTTATTTTTAAGTAAGGGATGATTTTAATGGAAAAAGCACCTGCTGGAAAAGTAGATGAGTTCGCGAAATTATCATGGCGTGAACGTATTTGTTACGGTGCCGGGGACTTAGCACAAAACTTAATCTTCGGAACCATCGGATCGATGTTACTATTCTATTTGACAACGGTTTTTGGTATTTCTGCCGCTGCCGGGGCAACCATCTTCTTGATTGTCCGTTGGGTCAACGTTTTCTGGGACCCATGGGTAGGGACCGTTGTTGATAAGAGTCACTTCAAGCATGGTGGAAAGTACCGGCCATTTTTGATTTACTTTGGTATTCCACTGACAATCTGCTGTGCCTTAGTGTTCTTGCCAATTCAAGCTGTCCGGGGCAACGTTATTTACGCTTTCGTATCATACCTGGCAACGGCCTTGATTTACTCATTCGTTAACATTCCATACGGTTCTTTGAACGCATCATTGACCCGTGATAACGATGAAGTTTCTACTCTGACGACTGTCCGGATGACCGAAGCCAACATTGGTAACCTGCTGGTTTACACGTTCTTACCACTGTTCGTTCAATTGGCATCACCAGACAAGCAGTTGAAGGGGATCGGTCTGTTTGGCATCAAACTGAACTTAGGTAACTACGCTTCGCCACACGCTGCTGGTGCTTACTTCAAGGTCATGATTATCTACATGATCATTGGTTTCATTATGTTGCTCTGCACTTACTTCGGTGTTAAGGAACGGGTTCTGCCAACCGCCAAGGAAACCGCTTCTGTTAAGTTCTCTGACCTTTGGAACGAATTAATTGACAATAAGCCACTGCAAATCCTAGGCTGGTTCTTCCTGATTGGCTTTACCTTCATGTTCTTTGGAAACACCGTATGGCCGTTCTTCGTTCAATACAACATTGGTCACTCCGAATGGATGGCTTCAATTAACCTGATTGGTTCCATTCCAGGAATCTTCTTGGTATTCTTATGGCCAATCATCCGGAAGAAGATTGGTAAGAAGGGCTTCTTCTACCTCTTCTTAATTCTCTTCATCATCGGTCAACTGATTTTGTGGGTATGGTCATTCCCTGCCTTCAAGAACAGCATTGCCCTTGGTTATATCGGTCGTTTCATCATGCAATGGGGGATTACTGCTGCCACTGGTTACATGTGGTCCCTGGTTCCAGAAGTTATTTCCTACGGTGAATGGCACTCCAAGAAGCGGGTTGCCGGGATCATCAACTCCATCATGGGTCTGTTCTTCAAGATTGGGCTGGCCCTTGGGGGAATCATTCCGGGTTACATTAACGCCTTCTGCCACTTCAATGGTAATAACGCCACCCAACCAAAGTCTGCTTTGACTGGTATTTCGGTTTCCATGATTTGGATTCCAATTATCCTGGCCATTGTCGCAATGTGGATCATGAGCAAGTACCCACTGAGTGACCCAGAAGTTGACAAGATTAACCACGAAATTGAAGACAAGCGGAAGCAACAAGAAGATAAGTAGTTTTTGATGATAATATAGGAAGGAAGATTTCCATGAATATTTACGTTGACATCAACGTGCCGTTTTCGGGGGAAGGTTCAAAAGACTATCCTTTCCGTTCAATTCAAGCCGCTGCCGACATTGCCCAGCCGGGGGACACAGTCTTAGTTGCTCCCGGGACTTACCGGGAAAATGTTGACCCTAAGCATGCCGGAACTAAGGATGCCCGGATTACTTACAAGTCAACTGTTCCATTGGGTGCCGTTATTACTGGTGCCGAAAAGGTGGATAACTGGGAAAACGTTGCCGACGACGTTTGGAAGGTTGCTGTTCCTAACAGCATATTTGGGGACTATAATCCTTACACTACCCGGGTTGCTGGGGACTGGTTCGATGCGCGGATCGTTGCCCACACCGGTGAAGTTTACCTGAATGATGTGGCTTTATACGAAGTTAATAGCTTGGATGAGGTTAAGAAACCGGTCAAGAACGAAAAGTCATGGTACCCAGAGCGGACCCTGTACACCTGGTATGCTGAACAGGACGAAGAAGCCGATACGACCGTCATCTATGCCAATTTCCAGGGTAAGGACCCTAACAAGGAAAACGTTGAAATCAACGTCCGGGAAAACTGCTTCTATCCCCAACAAGAGGGAATCGGCTACATTACCTTAGCTGGCTTTGGGGTAACGAAAGCAGCTACCCAGTGGGCACCGCCGACAGCTTACCAGGAAGGGATGATCGGTCCCCACTGGTCCAAGGGCTGGATCATTGAAGACTGTGATGTTTCCCACTCCAAGTGTTCAGGAATTTCTTTAGGGAAGTACTTACAACCAAATAACAATAATAAGTGGTCTAAGTGGAAGTACAAGGATGGTACCCAAACTGAACGGGACGCCATTTGCCAAGCTTCCTACGAAGGCTGGGACAAGGAGCACGTGGGTTCCCACATCATCCGGCGTAACCACATTCACGACTGTGGTCAAACCGGGATTGTTGGGCACTTGGGTGGTGTCTTCTCCACAATTGAAGATAACGATATCCATGACATTAACGTCCGGCAAAACCTGGCGGGGGCCGAAATCGGTGGAATCAAGATGCACGCTGCCATTGACGTTACCTACCGGCACAACCACATCCACCACTGTACACGGGGGCTATGGCTAGACTGGCAAGCACAGGGGACCCGGGTTACCCAGAATATCTTTGACCACAACAGCCTGCCAAATGACTTCAAGACCACTAAGGATAACCTCAGTGACCTGTTGAGCGGACTGGGTGAAGATATCTGGATTGAAGTATCCTTTGGCCCAACGCTGATTGATAACAACCTCTTCTTATCCGACCGTTCGATTCGTTTTGCTGCCCAAGGGGTTGCTTTTGTCCACAACCTGATTGCTGGTAGCTTTACCGCTACTGGTCGGGGGACCGACAACAACTCAGTCAACCTGCCATCGAACCGGTTCACTCCATACCATGAAATTCACGGTACGAAGGTAATGGGCTTCATGACGATTCAACACGGGGATAACAAGTTCTACAACAATATCTTTGTTCAACAACACCTGCGTCCTGAAATGCAGAAGATTGCTGACGCAATGAAGGACAAGCCAGATGACTGGGACGACTACAACTTTGAAGTCGGGACCAAGCCATTCACCGACTACCCAACCTTCGAAGAATGGGACAAGCAGTTTGATGGTTACTGTGGTATTTACGCACCAAACAGTGACCACTACTACAACCACCTGCCAGTTTGGGCTGCCGGCAATGTTTACCTGAATGGTGCCCAAGCTACGGCGAAGGAAAAGGACCCTTACGTTGACAGTAAGGACCAGGTTGAATTGGCCCTTGAAAAACGGGAGGACGGCCTGTACCTGAAGACCAACCTTTACGACTTTGTTCCTGAAAAGACCGACAGCGTAATCTCCACCAAGAAGATTGCGATGGCCTTTGAACCGGAAGAAAAGTACGAAAACCCAGATGGCACGCCAATTACCTTTAACCACGACTTCTTCGGTAACCACCGCGATGGTGTCAAGGTAACCGCGGGACCATTTGCAAGTGAAAAGGGAGTTAACAATAAGCTATTCTAATTTATGAATAGGAAAAGCCACCGAGCGTGAAAACGCCCAGTGGCTTTTTTCGTGATTTAAATGTTTAACCAATTCCTCGCGACCACTGGAACTGCAGGTTGACCTCCGCCAGGTCGATTACCTTCCTAATCATGAGGGCACCGGCACCAAGGAGGGAGACGTACTTGGAACCGCTGATTGAAGTGATTGGCACTTGCACCTTTCGCTTTTCTGCGGCAACCTTGATTTGTCCTGTCAGGCCGGGGATGTTCTCGGTTAGTGGGGAGTTGATGAAGAGCCTTTCGGGACCATACAGCATCTGGAGGTTGAAGAGGGTTTGGGCAACGATATCGGCAAAACCATCAAGCACCTGCTGGACCACTGCGGTCGGTTCGGTACATGCCTGGTAAAATTCTTCTAATGAAGAAAGCCGGTGCCCAATTGTTTGGCTGACCCGGTTGACCAGGTCATCGACGGAGATGTAGTCGCCGACCTCCTGGAGTTTTCCACGGCTGTTGGGGATGATGACACTGCCGAGTTCGCCGACCATCCCCCGAAAGCCACTGAACAACTTGTGGTTTGCGATGACCCCAATCCCGGGCCCCCGGTGGATACTTAAAACAACCAGGTTGGCGAGACTATCCTGATTGGCGTAGTCCCGCTCATAAATAGCCGCCAGGTTGGCTTCGTTCCCGATCATCACGGGAACCTGGTAACGGTCGGCAAAGTATTGCTGGAGGTCGATCCCTTTGGTGGCATAGTAGGGAGAGTGGATGATCTTGTTCTGGTCGACGACGGCGTGAATTGAAAAGCTGATTCCTAACAGACCGTGCTCGGTATCATTATTTTTGGCTGCCGTAGCGAGTTCACGGTTGATCAGGTCCATTACTTGAAGAATATCATGATTTTGCGCAGGGAAACGTTGGAAGGAGATTTCCTGACCATCGGCGTAGAGAAACATCACAAATAATGAATCATAAGTTATGTTGAAGCAGGCGACATAACCAAAGTGACTATTAATGGTAAAGAGCTCCGGCTTCCGGCCTCCACCTTCAGTTGAATTTCCCCGGCCGAGGTGGGCAACGTAGCCTTGCTGGTCGAGTTCCGCAAAGATTGATGAAATGGTCGACTTATGCAGTCCCGTATTACGGGCGATGTCCGCTCGTGAAATGGCAGCATTGTTAAAGAGCTGCTGTTTAACGCGTTTGATGTTATTTAGTCGGGTAAGGTCCCGCTCCATAGAAAAAACTCCCTATAATTTAATTGATAAAGCTAATGTTTATTTTATATCTGTTCAGGCCCACGAGACAAGGAATTTCTCCCGCAGGACGACCCTAAATTTGGCCCAAAGAAAAATTTCTTTTGAGAAAGGGTTTACAAAGTCGGGTGCGGAGTGTATATTAAGAATTGTAAGTTAGTTGTTTATACAAACTAAATATTTCAGGAGGCTATCGATATGGCTGATTTATGGAAAAATATTGGCGACATTAAGTACGAAGGACCACACAAGAGTGTTAAGTCCGGTTTGTTCTATCAATACTACAACCCAGATGAAGTAATCCTGGGCAAGAAGATGAAGGATTGGCTGCGGTTTGCCGTTGCCTACTGGCACACATTTGACCAACGTCTGGTCGACCCATTTGGTGATGGTACTGCAATGCGTCCTTACGACAAGTACACTGACCCAATGGACCAAGCCTTAGCTAAGGTTGACTACGCATTTGAATTCTACAAGAAGTTAGGTGTTAACTTCCTTTGCTTCCACGACCGTGACCTTGCTCCAGAAGGTGATACCCTTCGTGAAACCAACAAGAACTTGGACAAGATCGTTGACAAGATTGTTGAATATCAAAAGTCCACTGGCATGAAGGTCCTTTGGAACACTTCTAACCTCTTCACTAACCCACGGTTCCTTGAAGGTGCTGGTACTGCTCCATCCGCTAAGATTTACGCTTACGCTTGTGCCCAACTGAAGCACAGCCTGGAAATCGGTAAGCGGGTTGGCTCCGAAAACTATGTCTTCTGGGGTGGCCGTGAAGGTTACGAATCACTTTGGAACACTGAAATGAAGCGTGAACAATCACACATCGCTAAGTTCTTCCACATGGCTAAGGACTACGCTAACGAAATCGGCTTCGATGCCCAAATGCTTCTTGAACCAAAGCCAAAGGAACCAACTACTCACCAATACGACTTTGATGCTGCTACAACCATCAACTTCATGCGTGAATACGGCCTGGACAAGGACTTCAAGCTTAACCTTGAAGGTAACCACGCTAACTTGGCTGGTCACACTTACCAACACGAAATTCGGGTTGCTCGTGAAGCTGGCCTGCTTGGTTCTCTTGACGCTAACCAAGGTGACAAGCTGATTGGTTGGGACATTGATGAATACCCATCCAACCTGTACGAAACTACTGCTGCTATGTGGGAAGTTATCGAAAACGGTAGCATTGGACCTCGTGGTGGTCTGAACTTCGATGCTAAGCCACGGCGGACTTCATTCAAGCCAGAAGACCTGTTCTACGGTCACATTGTTGGTATGGATAGCTTTGCTGCTGGTCTACGGGTTGCCGCTGCAATGAAGGAAGACGGCTTCTTAGATGACATTCTGAAGAAGCGTTACGCTAGCTGGGACGAAGGTCTTGGTAAGCGGATCGAAGAAGGCAAGGAAGACTTCAAGAGCATCGAAAAGACCGTTATCGATACTCCACAATCTGAACTCCGTGCTGCAACTCAATCTGACCACCTTGAAGAAATCAAGGATACTATCAACCACTACATGATTGAAACACTTGCTAAATAATGATTCCCTCTTTTGAACTCAAGTAATTGAGGCTCAAATACTAATAACAGCAACTACCTATCAATTAATCTAAAAATTTCCGTGTAGATCATTATTTATCTGTAGTGTCTTATAATAAAAGGGCCGAGGCAATCAACTTTGCCCCGACCCTTTTGTCATTGAAAGGAATGAAATGAAATGAACGAATACGTAATCGGTGTTGACCTCGGGACTAGTGCGGTCAAGGTTTCCGCAATGGACCCGGAAGGCCAAATTGCCGCCCAGGAAAGCTATGGCTATGAACTCCACCAACCACACCCGGGTTACAGTGAACAGGATCCGCGAGACTGGCTCTACGGAACGACCATTGCCATTGACCGCCTGATCCTCCGGGATGGCCTAAAGGCAGAGGAAATCAAGGGGATTTCCTTCTCCGGACAAATGCACGGCCTGGTATTACTGGATGAGAATGGCCAGGTCCTTCGTCCGGCAATGCTGTGGAACGACACCCGGACCACCAAGCAGTGTGAAGAAATTAAGGAAAAGCTCGGTGATAAGTTTATCGACATCACCGGTAACCGGGCCCTGGAAGGGTTCACCTTACCTAAACTGTTGTGGGTCAAGGAAAACCAGCCGGAGATTTGGGCCAAGGCCAAGAGCTTCCTCTTACCTAAGGACTACGTGCGCTTCATTATGACTGGCAAACAAGCAATTGATTATTCTGACGCAACCGGGACCGTCCTCTACGACATTAAGAAGGGGACCTGGAGCAAGGAAATTTGTGAGGTCTTTGATATCCCGATGTCAATGTGCCCACCATTGATGCGGTCAATTGATGAAGCCGGAACGGTAACGGACTACTACTCGATGTTCTCTGGCCTGAAGAAGTCCACCCGGGTCTTTGGTGGTGGTGGTGACAACGCCTGTGGGGCGGTTGGTGCCGGTATCCTCCAACCAAACATGGTGATGTCCAGTATCGGGACCTCAGGGGTTGTCTTGAAATACGAACCAGACGCTAACGTTAACTACCACGGGGCCCTCCAGTATGAATGCCACGCTATTCCTGATACTTACTACTCCATGGGGGTTACCCTGGCGGCAGGACACTCGCTAAACTGGTTCAAACACACCTTCGCTGCTGACGAGGACTTTACCGCAATGGTTAACAAGGCTGCTGAACGGCCATTGGGCGCTAATGGCCTTCTCTTCACCCCATACGTCGTTGGTGAACGGACCCCGTATGCCGACGCGGATATTCGGGGAAGCTTCATCGGTGTTGACAGCATGCAGAACAAGTATGACTTTGTCCGGGCGGTTATTGAAGGAATTACCTTCAGTTTCCGTGACATTCTCAACATTTATGACCAACACGGCCAGGCCTTCGACACCGTCGTTGCCATCGGTGGGGGTGCCAAGAGTGACTTCTGGCTCCAACTCCAGGCCAATGTCTTCAACAAGAAAGTCGTTTCTCTGACTAACGAGCAAGGACCAGGCCTTGGTGCTGCCATGCTGGCTGCTGTTGGCCTTGGCTGGTACGACTCCCTGCAGGACTGCGCAAAGAAGTTTGTTCACTTTGGCAAGACCTACGAACCACAAGCTGATGCCGTTGCCAAGTACAACGACCTCTACAAGGTTTACCACCAAGTTTATGACCAGACTAAGGGCCTCAGCCACCAGCTGATGAAGCTCCGGAATAACTGGGATTAATTGTAAAAGAAGCTGGGAAAAAAGCTTCAGAGTGCTCCGTATGGCTAGTATAGGACGATTGTTGGCACGGTACGGGCCAATGATTGTCCGTAACTAGACACTAGGAGCACGCTTTTTTTCCGCGATTACTGTGTAATATTCGGAGAACTAAAAGAGGCTGGTGAGAAAACAAAGTTTTCTCCCAGCTTCTTCTTACTTATTCATTTTTTAATTGATGCAAGACTTCACTCGCAATCTCGTGGTTAGTCCACATCCAAATTGCGTGGCCCAAGCCTTCCGATAAGTGTTCTTCCCAGGGTTGGTCATGAACACTAGGGACGGTCTTCATTGCCGGCATAATTACCAGGTGGAAGGCAACCCATACCGCAATTCCGAACGGCACCCCTTCGTCCCGGGTCAAGGCCTTGACCTTTTTGTCCAGGAGGGCGGCGTAGGCCGTTGCAAAACTAACTGAGAAACCGAAGTGGACCAGGTAACTAACCCAGGGAAGACTTTCCCCAGAGTAGTGATAGCTGGCCTGAGTTAACTTTGCTGGAATACCCAACTGTTGGAGTAGTTTTTGAGGTGGGTTAACCTTATTCCGGGCGGCAGTCCGTGGTGGCAAGACGTTTTCCCAGCCCAACTTGACGAGGCCGGAGATCAGGCCCGCTGCACTTCCAGCAATTAAAACGTGTTTCAAATTTAATTTTTGCATATTTGTCACTCCTCTGTGATCTTCCCACTAATTATAGCAGGGAAATATTTCCCAGGAAATAAATATACTCGGTGAAATTGTTCCCCTGTATTCAATCATGATATGCTCTAAGTAAGCGTTTAACTTGTGTGAAAGGAATGAAATGATAATGGTAACAATTGATTTGGACTTTGTTGAGGGCCTAACCCTTGAAGAACGGGCGGCCCTGGTTTCCGGAAAGGACTTTTGGTTCACCGCTAAGGTACCAGGAGTTGACCGGATGATGATGTCTGACGGGCCATCCGGATTACGGAAGCAAAACATCGATGCATCACCAGCCGACATCAATGACTCTGTGGATGCGGTCTGCTTCCCGTCATCGGCTCTCACGGCTAGTTCCTTTGACGATGATATGCTCTATAAGCTTGGTACCCACCTGGGAATTGCCGCCAACGCTGAGCACCTTGGCGTTTTACTGGGCCCCGGTGTTAACATTAAGCGGTCACCACTGGCCGGGCGGAATTTTGAATACTTTTCTGAAGACCCGTTACTTGCCGGCCGGATGGGGGTCGCATATGTAAAGGGGGTTCAGGACCAGGGCGTTGGCGTCAGCGTCAAACACTTTGCCGCCAATAACCGGGAAAACCAACGCTTTACCTCATCCTCAAACATCGACGAGCGGGCTCTCCGGGAAATCTACCTGGCCCAGTTTGAACGAATCGTCAAGCAGGCCCACCCGGCAACCTTGATGTGCTCCTACAACCGCCTTAACGGAACTCTGAACTCCCAGAACCAACGCCTGTTAACCGACATCTTGCGGAACGAGTGGGGATTCCAGGGATTAGTCATGTCTGATTGGGGAGCCGTGGCCGACCAAGTTGCGGCTATTAAGGCCGGACTGGACCTTGAAATGCCTGGTAAGGGTCAGGCGTCGGTTGACGAAATTGTGGCGGCTGTCAAGGATGGCCGCCTCAAGGAATCAACCCTGAACCGGTCTGCCCTCCGTGTCTTGAGAATGGTCGAGAAGTGGGGGAAGAAGGTAACCAAGGCGGATACGTACGATAAAAAGGAACAGCATGAGTTTGCTCGCCAGATGGCCGACGATAGTATTGTCCTCTTAAAGAACGAGCAAAATCAGTTGCCCCTCAATGCGACTGATTCGCTAGCAATCATCGGTGAGCTGGCTGCTAAGCCCCGCTTTGAAGGTGGGGGTAGCTCCCATGTCAACGCCCACCAGGTGGTAACACCCCTGGATGCTGCGCCAGCAGGTGCACAGTATGCTCAAGGCTATTCTTTAAAGGAAACGGCAGCAGATGAGCAGCTGGCGGCAGCGGCAGTTGAACTGGCAAAGAAGAGTGACCAGGTCGTCTTCTTTGCTGGTTTCCCGGAGGAGATGGAAACCGAGGGCTTCGATAAGGACACCATCTCGCTCCCAACTAATCAGAATGACCTGTTAGCCAAGGTTGCTGCGGCCAACAGCCATGTCACCGTTGTCCTAGAAAATGGGTCCGTTCTTGAGATGCCGTGGGCTGACCAGGTACCAGCAATTGTTGAAACCTACCTAGCAGGTGAAGCTGTTGGTGAGGCAACCTGGGATATCCTGACGGGGAAGGTTAACCCGTCGGGGAAATTATCCGAGAGTTTCCCGCTACGCCTGCAGGATAACCCAACCTACGGGACGTTTGGTAAGGACCATGACGAGGAGGACTACCATGAGGGGATCTTCGTTGGTTACCGCTACTATGACCTGCACGAGATGCCCGTCCGCTTCCCGTTTGGCCATGGACTCAGCTACACGAGCTTTGCTTACAACAACCTGACCGTTGAGGAAGGGACCGACACGGTTAAGGTGGGCTTTGACCTCACTAATACTGGTAAGGTTGCCGGAAAGGAAGTTGCCCAGGTCTATGTTGCTAATCAGGTCAGCCGAGTTGAAATGCCGGTCAAGGAGCTGCGTGATTTCACGAAGGTTGCCCTTGAGGCGGGAGAAAGCAAGCACGTGACCCTGACACTCCCCCGGCGGGCATTTGCCTACTACAACGTTGCTAAGCAGCAGTGGGAAGCTGACAATGGTCAATATAAGATCATGGTGGGGTCCTCTTCACGTGATATTCGGCTATCAATGGCCTTCACGTTGACGATTGGGACTAACCCGACAAATGAAGTGACTGGGAATACCTACGTCGGTGACCTCTGGGCTAACCAGGATCCGCATGTTCAAAAAGCCCTCAAGGATTCGGGACTGTACGAAATCCTGGCTCCAATGATGAAGGACGAGAAGTGGGTTGCCATTTCGGCGAACATCCCGCTGCGGTCACTGTCCGCAATGGGTGTTGACGAAAAAATCCGTAAGGCCTTCTTTAAAGCACTGAAGTAGTTTCTAAACTATATCGAAAAGGATGAAGCTGGAAATCCAACTTCATCCTTTTATTCTGCAATCAATTATTATGCCTTTACGGCTACTCCTTCGTGAACTCCGTGAACCGCGATAGCAGCACAGAAAAGAGAAATACCCGCAATCAGCATCATCATTGGCTGGCTATGACCAACCAGTGGGAAGATGAGAAAACTCATTAATGAAGCCACAATCTGCGGCAGGCAAATCCCAATATTAAACAGCCCGATGTATGCCCCTTCGTTTTGCCCGTTCAGCGATGAAGTGAGAAGGGTAAACGGCAGGGTGTGGATGGTGAAGTAGCAGATTCCAAAGAGGATAAATGCAACAACCGTTAGCCACTTGTCGTGAACCATCGAAACCATGATTAGGCCAATTCCACCAAGAGTCAGACCGGTAGCGTACCACTTTTTCCGGGTTGTCGTCTTGGCGTGGTAATAGAGGAATCCCCAACAGATTCCAGCGATACTCAGAATAGCAGTTAAGACCCCGTACCAGTTACCTGCGGCCTGGAAGCCTGCACTGGTTGGGTTGGTTGTGTGCCAAACGTTCTTAGCAAGCGCCCCCGTCGTGTAGGTCCAGACATACATGATACCGACCCAGGAGAAGAATTGAACCAGGCAGAGTTCCCAGAAGGCGCGGGGAGCAACTTTTACCAGGTGGAATAAGCTGACTGATTTCTTGTTAGCCTTCGGATCGATGCCGTGATAGCGGGCGTAGGTTTGTGGATCATACTCCTTAACGTTGAAGACAGTCCACATACTGGTGATTAAGAGGACCACGGCTGCCACGACGTAGGCGTAGATAACCGTGTTGGGAACGACACCCTTCTTGGCGGTGTTCTGCATCCCACAGGCAGTAAAGATAAACGGTAGCAGAGAAGCCAAGATTCCCCCACCATTGAAGAAGATTTGTTGGAGTGACCAGGCAAAGTTCTTCTGCTTATTATTAACCATGTCACCAACAATCATCCGGAATGGCTGCATACAGATGTTATTGAAGAGGTCCATGAAGCAAACGGCAAATGCCGCAAAAATCATGGCAGCCATTGAGCCATAGCCAAATCCTAGGGAGCCGGAGAACGGCAGCATCAGGAGAACGATGGCCGCAATCGGTGCCCCAAAGAGGAGGTAGGGCATCCGCCGACCGAAACGGTTCCAAGTCCGGTCGGAATACTTACCAACCAGTGGTTGAACAATCATCCCCATTAAGCCGGGGAAAATGAAGAAGAATCCCAGGTTGTTCGGGTTAGCACCAATGGACTGAAAGATCCGGCTCATCTGCGAGCTTTGCAGGGAAAATCCCATGTTAATGCCGAGAAAGCCAAAGGTGATGGAGAAGATGACCCACTTCGAGAGGTCTGGTAAGCCCGCATCGAGGTTGACCTGCTTAGTCTTTTTATCATTCATGATTGCCACCCCCTGCTAGTCCTTTTCTGCTGGAACCGTGAAGTCGAGCAGACTCTTTAGTGGGTGCTGGGCGCGGGTAAAGAGGGGAATCGTGTCGATTGGGCACGGTACGGTCACAGTTTGGCCCCCATGGTAGGTCTTCTTTGTTTTAACATCAATCCAGTCCTCGCCAGCTGGTAAGTAGACGTCACGTTCGCTTTGTCCGGCGTGCAGGATTGGTGAAACTAAGACATCCGGTCCGAACATGTACTCGTCTGAAACATCCCATGTGTGATCGTCCTTCGCGAAGTCGTAGAAGAGGGGCCGAATGACGGGGGTTCCTTTCTCATGAGCAGCCTTCATCTGGTCCATAACGTATGGACGAATTGCTTCCCGCATGAAGAGGTACTTCCGGAGAATTTCGTAGGTGGCCTTTGGGTACTTGTAGATTTCGTTGAAGGCCCCGCTGCCGAATGGTTGGTTAAACATCCGGTCAGCGTGTTCAATTGTTTGTTCTGCGGGTTCACGGAAACCGTGCAGGCGCATTACGGGGCAGAAGGTACCAAACTGGAACCACCGGGTCAAAAGCTCGTGGAACTTCGGGTCCTTAACGTTTCCACCGGTAAAGCCACCAATATCGGTTGTCCACCAGGAAATACCAGAGAGTCCGGCATTGAGCCCCGCAACCACTTGCTTCTGGAGGGACTCAAAGGTGGAGTGAACATCACCGGACCATAGGACAACACCATACTTTTGACTGCCGGCCCAGACACACCGGACGAGGTTGACAATCTCCTTTTGTCCCGCGGCTTTTTGCCCTTCATAAAAGGCCTTAGCGTAGTCTAATGGATAAATATTGCTTAACTTGAGGGCCGGGCCTTGGTAGTAGCGGAAATGGTCAAAGTCGTACAGGAAACCATACTCAGGTTCCGCTTCGTCAAGCCAGAACATCCGGATGCCATTGTCATAGTAATGCTGTTTGGCCTTATCCCAAACGTACTTCCGGGCACCCGGATTAGTAGCATCGAAGAAGGTTTCGTTGCCCATGAAGTGGTAGGAATCTTGATACATCCGTTCAGCCCGTACCAAGTAACCCTTGTCGTTCATTTCATCGTAATTTTCACTGTTAACATCGACGGTTGGCCAGATGGAAACCATCAGCTTGATCCCCATCTTATTCAACTCGTCGACCATTGCCTTCAGATTTGGCCAGTACTTAGGATCAAATTTCCATTCACCCTGGTTTGGCCAGTGGAAGAAGTCGATGACAATTACATTGATTGGTAGGCCCTTATCCTTATATTCGTGAGCGACCTTCAACAGTTCATCTTGGGTCTTGTAGCGGAGTTTGCACTGCCAAAAGCCACTGGCAAACTTCGGCATCATTGGTACCCGCCCGGTTGCATTAGTGTATTGTTCAACAATCTTAGCTGGTGAATCAGCGGTGGTTACCCAGAAGTCAAGCTGGTCGGTATCCTTAGCTTCCCACTTGGTTTCATTATTGGCAAAGGTAACTTGGCCAATAGCCGGGTTATTCCACAAAAATCCATAGCCACGATTAGAAAGAACAAATGGCACAGTGGCTTGGGTGTTCCGCTGGGCTAATTCAAGAATGCAGCCCTTGTAGTTGAGTTGCTTTTCTTGTCGTTGCCCCATTCCGTAGATCTTTTCACCATCGAAGGCCTCAAAACGCATCGTTGCCTGGTAGTCACCGCCAATGATGGGTTTCAGTTCCCGGCCGGGGATGCCTAACGGACTCGTCTTTTTACCGCCGGGCTTGACCTGCCACCGTTCTTCTAGCAATACCTTGCCGTCGCTATTAGTGACCGTTAGCCAGCCGAAACGGTTGATTGATGCCGTGATATGGCCGTTTTTAATCTGGCAGGTGTTAGCCTCCTCATCAATGGTGATTTGGTCTGCCGTCCCGGTCTGGTCTTTGGAGTAAGTAAGTGCCCAATCCTGGTTAGGAGTGAAGCCGCTCTTTTTAGTTACCCGAAAACGGAGGCTATCCTTGCCCCAGGGTTGAATAAGTAACTGTTCAGCAGCGTGCTCCCAGTACAAACCATTGTCTTTTTTCTCGATAACTGCCATACAAATACTTCCCTTCAGTCAATCTGTTATAATGTATACGATTAGTTGTCATAAACAACTTACACTTATTGTTATATTATTTCGGGAAAATATATGTAACCGCTTTACTGGCCGAAAAAGTGACCTCTTGTGTCAGAGGCTGGTCGGTAGTGAACAAATATCACGGGAAATGTAAAAAGACGTGGACAGATGTGAGGTGACCCGTCATGGAAGTGGACAAAAGTAATATTCAGGTATACTTATTTAACAGTGACCGTCCGTTTCACCATTATGCTTCCGGACAATTGACGGTGAAGAAGGGGACCCAATACGAAAGCGATGACCGTATTGCCGCATATGAGTTACTAGTTTGTTCAGGCGGAAAGTGCCAGCTGATTACCAATCAGCAGGTGCACCAGCTAAAGCGGGGAAGCTGTCTGGTTGTTGAACCGCAGACCAGCATTCAGGTTATTAGCGAGAGCCCTCAGGTTGACCTCTATTGGTTCCAGTTTTTGCCCAAGGATGACCGAGAGTTAGTTGACTTCCAAGATGTTCAGGCGGCGACCCGCAATCGTCAGCAACTCAGCCGGTTAGTCAATAACGTGATTATTCCGGAAGAGTACCAGGTTCGTGAGTTTAACAGAATCAATACTGCCTGCCTCCAGGCCCTCCTCCTAATTAAAGGAAACTATTATACAGACGCCCTGCCGTCTTACGTAGTCACCGAGTTGATGCTCCAGATTACTAATGACTTTATTGCTAGCCTGAATCACCTAACCCGGACTAACCCGCGTGCGGTCGAGATTATTGATTGGTTGGGTGATCACCTGGATGAGAAACTGACTGTCCGTAAGCTAGCCGACCACTTCGGGATGAATTACCGTTACGTCAGCCGGTTAATCAAAAAAGAGACGGGGGTGACCGCCTCCAACTTAATTATTCAAAAGAAGATTGAGATTGCCTGTGATTTGTTACTCCACTCAAACCTGCCACTGAAGGTTATTGCTGACCGGGCCTACTTTAATGATGAGAAGTATTTCTTGCGGATCTTCAAGAAGCGGGTCGGTCAGACGCCAACCCAGTATCGTCAACAGTACATGAGTGATTTCTTATTAAATGATACGAAAACTCGCGAAGGTAAGAAATGACACAAAGACGCCCCGTTGAACATATTTTTGGTTCAACGGGGCTTTAGTGTTTATTTATTGCTATGCCAGAGTGGAATACGGATGTTGAGGGCGAGGACGGCAACAATGACGAGAATGGACCCGACCACGTCCGCACCAGTCATGTGGAGGTTAAAAATTAGAACAGAACCAATCGTTGCGGAGAGTGGTTCGAAGGCGTCCATCAGGCTAAATGTCGTGGCGTCAATGTACTTGAGGGCGTTGTTGGCCAACTGGAAGGGGATCAGGGTCCCGATAATCAGAACGCCTAGCCAGCAAATCCAGATCACTGGTATGTTAGGAATATGCGGCTGTGCTGGATGAATGGCTAACAAGATAATGCCAGAGAAAAGAAGCCCCCATCCGGTAATGACTAGCGAAGGCACCCGGTTGGTCCGCAGCATGTTTTGGGGGATCAGGGTGTTAGTGGCGACCCCGACCGCAGAGAGGAGTCCCCAGAAAAGAATCATCGGCGTAACCGCCAGTTGGTTGAAGTGCCCGTGGGTGGCGATGGTGAGGACGCCTAGAAAGGCAATTAACGCACAGATGATTTCAATCCGGCGTGGTGGAATATGTCTAAAAAGTGCCTGATAGGCGATGATGAAGAAGGGCCCCACGAACTGTAAGATGGTGGCAATTGATGCGTTTCCGTACTGGACCACCATGAAGTAACAGAACTGGACCGGCAAAAGGCCAAAGATCCCGTACGAAAAGATAACCCAGGCATCATGGGGGTGTTTAAATATCTGGAAGGGATGGTCGCCGTGAAGCTGGCTAAACAGGACCAGAATTATTCCTGCGGCGGTCATCCGACTTTGGGTCAGCCAAAGGGAGGTCACCGAACTGGACGCATTGAAGATTCCCTTGGCAAACAGGCCGGAGATTCCCCAGAATGTACAGGCGGTGATCACCATTGCAATCCCCAAAACTTTTTTGTTTTTCATTGTAAGTCCGCTTTCTACTAAAAATTTCACACAGATATTATTTTAACATACTAAAAAAGCAGCAGGACCCCGAAAAAGGCTTGCTGCGGTTAATTATTGAAAGTTCTTAGTAGTTTCGTTATTGTTTGGTGTTGAGCTTTGTGACTGTGGGCGATTGGAGTAGAGTTTTTTAACTGCCTGCACATCGCGGGGCTGGATTGAGTAGAAGGAGCCCGCTGGTTGCATGACTGAGGCGGCGTCAGAGTGCTGGAGCCCGATGGCATGCCCCAGTTCGTGTTCAGCGGTATTAATGATCCGCTGCTGTGAGTAGCCGTAGGTCGGGTTCAAAAGGTAGCCGGCGTTGAGGTTAACATCCGCATGGAGAATGTAACCGGTCGTGGCGTCCATCTTGGTATTGGTCAGTCCGGCAGCACCGTCGTTTTGTTCATTAATTGCGTCGACGACGATGTCCGCCTCGTTTTTATTATTGGTTTGGTGGAAGGTAAAGGCACCGGTTTGATTCCACTGGCTAATTGCGCTTTCGGTCGCACTACGGAGGACTGGATTTGATAGATCAACGTAGACGGTAGCGCTTGGTTGGGTCCACCGGGCGCCGTTTACCGGGGTACTGCTTTCCTTCTCCCGGTCAATTGGCTTAGTGACGGCGATTGGCTTTTTGCCCATGAGGCGGTTAATGCCATTTTGAATGAAGACCTCAGTCTGCTGGGCACCAATGTTTAACGCCGTTTGAAAAGCGGGACTACTCTGGTAAACGCTAATGATCCAGGTGAAGAGGATCAGGTAGAGCAGGACAAGCAAAAAGTGTGGCCTCTTGATTGTGTTCATCTCCTTAATGCTGATATTTTATGAAATAACTATCAATTAGTCTATCGGTTTGCATAGCTTTTTACAAATAGTTAAAAAAGGTGCAGCATGGAGGGGCAAGCTGCGGTATAATATCACTGGAATTTTAAGGGAGGGTTTGCAATGGCAACCGTGTTTGAAGTCCATGTTAAGTTAAGTTGGGGACCAGAAAAAGATTACTTAGTAGCGAACGATGTTGAGCCGGGATTGGCGCACCGTCTGGCAACACGGGAAAACTGGCAAGAAGTAATGATTGACGCGCTGATTAACGTGCCCGTTGCCCCGTACCTGCCAGATAACGCGGTCCTACCACCGATGGCAACGGCCAAGGTCATTAGTGTGCGGGCCGTTGACGACAGCAATCCAGCGGTCCGTGACCTGCAACGTACCAGGAGCCAGTTCATCATGGCAGCGGTTTGGCAAAAGCAGGACGAGGATGCAGACTATAACTACCTGCGGCACGACTATGTTTCAGAGACCCAGGAACAGATCAAAGCGGACGTTGCTTACTGGAAGAACGGTACGCAAACGCCGGCTGTAGTGGCAAAGACGAAGGCCCGGATTGCCAAGCAGGAGCAAAGATACGCCGCAGCTAAAAAATAAATCTTAAAAAACTATTGACTAGTTCAGTATTTCTTAGTATAGTAATTATTGTTGTTAAGCGACAACGTAATTGGGCATTCGCCAAACTGGTAAGGCAGTGGACTCTGAATCCATAATTTACTGGTTCGAGACCAGTATGCCCAATTTTTTTATTTATCAAGTCTTGTGGGGACAGTGATTGTCCTGACAAGACTTTTTTATTTCCCGGGAAATTTCGAGATGGTGTATGATAGGAAATAAATAGAAGCAGGAAGGGCTGAGAAAAATGAAGATTGGCTTTATCGGTACTGGTGTGATGGGGACCGGAATCATCAACAACCTCTTAAAACATGGTAATGACGTAACGGTTTATAACCGGACCAAGGCGCACGCCCAGGCGGTTCTTGACCGGGGAGCAAAGTGGGCGGCCACGCCGGCGGCAGCAACCACCGGGAACGAAATCGTCTTTACGATGGTAGGTTTTCCCCAGGACGTTGAAGACGTCTACTATGGTCAAGATGGGGTTCTAGCAGTCGCCCAGGCGGGTCAGTACCTGGTCGACATGACCACCAGCCGGCCATCTCTTGCCCAGCGGATTGCAATTGATGGTGAAAAGAAGGGTGCCCACGTCGTTGATGCACCGGTATCCGGTGGTGATGTGGGCGCTAAGAACGGGACCTTGACGGTAATGCTCGGTGGCCAGCGTGCAGACGTTGATGCAATTGCGCCCGTTCTTGAGCAATTCAGTGCGTCATGGCACTACTTCGGTCCGGCGGGGAGTGGCCAACATGCTAAGGCCGCAAACCAGATTATGATTGCCGGGACAATGACGGGGATGACCGAGATGCTGGTTTACGCAAAACAAGCCGGTCTAGATTTAAATGAAGTTATTAAGACCGTTGGTAGCGGGGCCGCAGCAAACTGGAGCCTGAGTAACTATGGGCCCCGGGTTTTGAAGGGTGATTACACCCCAGGATTTTTTGCTAAGCACTTCCTGAAGGACCTGCGGATTGCGTTAGAAGAGGCGGATAAGATGGACCTGAACCTCCCGGCAACAAAGGAGGCCAAGCACCTATATGAAGAGTTAGTAGATGAAGATGGATTAGGCAGTGATGGCACCCAGGCACTAATTAAGCTGTGGTGGAAATAATACCGTTTTACGGGCCTGTTGTTTCCTGATACAATAGGTCGAGTAAGGAGAAAGAAAATGGCTAGTAATTCTGATTCTATCTATTATGTGTTGACAAAACTGAAACACCATCCGGAGCTGATCAAGCTTTGTGAACCACGGTATACTAACACGGTCTTTATCCTCTTTTCGGATAAGCTTAAGATTGCGGACAGCGGCTTTTACTTTCCTGACATGCGCTTGATGGTTAACCGCCTGGCCAACGAGTTCGTGGCCAAGAATGGTGACCTGTTGGATTACTACTTCCAAAAGATTGGCGGGTCCGCAAAGTCCTACCATGATGCCTGGATCACAACGTCGCACCTGCCAGAGAAGCATGTCTACTTGCTGGAACTCTCGTTTGAGTAGTTCTTTTTAGAAAAATTGTTGACAAGGCCGTATTGGATAACGTATAATTCCATTTGTACGTTATTGCCCGCTGGTCAAATTGGTTAAGACGTCGCCCTCTCAAGGCGGAGTTACGGGTTCGATCCCCGTGCGGGTGATTATTGATAGTTTCATCTAATGTTAAATAGTGCTAAACAGTTGATATAAAGGCATTTTCAAAATTAGATAAAACTGATTAAAACCTATTTTTATAAGAAATTGAGCTAAAATTGAGCTAAAATTTCTCATCGGCACGTTGGCCATCACAGTTTCTGTGGTGGTTTTTTTATTTTAAATTTCGCAATAAAAAAGTACATTGGCAGACACCAATGTACTAAGATTACTAAATACAATAATATTATAGCATGGTTTAGCGACTTGAACGACCGTCTAGTATTTTGGCTAGGCGGTTTTTCTGTACAAAAAAAGACGCTCACATGGAGCGCCCTTGAGATAAAAATAACGACAAGATTCATTGTACCAATCATTGGCCTGCTAGTCAACATAAGATAATCAATCATACACCTGGGGCTTTTTCATTTCGTCTAAGAGCTGATCCATACCATAGTTTTTGGCAAATTCCACTAATGCACGGTTTTTCATGGTGTTAAAGCTACGCAAGCCAATATTGTATCGGTCACATAATTCTTTACGGTTGTACTTCTTATTGACTATGTACTTGTTAATAATGAACCGGTACTTAGAATCTTTAATATTGTTGATTGCATCTTCTACCCGGTGCAATTGCCAACTTAGATTGGCATGATTGACGAATTTATTTTCAGTGTGATTGGTATTGCTATGAGAACCAGTACCCTCAAATGAGGGACTGTTAATTAGTGTATTGCGTGCATTAATTAGTGCTAAATCCTTCTTTAATCGTGCATAGTCTTTTAAAACTTGTCGGATTTCTTTAATATCTTTTCGCATATTTGTAACCACCTTTATTAGTGATTACTGGGTATATAAGAAAAGCGTCGCAATTGACGACGCTTTAATAGTTACGTACAACTCTGCCAGTTTCCTGGTGAGCAAAGCTCTGTAACCACAGCTATTTTATTATAAATAAAGAAGAGTTAACAATGAATATCAACAAATTAAACAACCTACGTGAATCGCTAAAACCGTCTACTAAGATTTGAACATTTAACAGTGATTTTCTATACAATTCAAGATAAGTCGAAGTATCAATAAGGTGGAGGCGGTGGATAGACGAACGGATCCGCCACCTTTCTTATTAATATTTGTGCTATTTCTAGCACACTTATATTATACCATGCTTTAAAAGCATGATTAATTGTTTAGTATGCTTTATTGCCATAGTTCTCCTCGCAATTGTTGAATCAACGAACGTACTTGATAAGGGGTCTGCTTAATGTCGATTGTGCGGTTAGTGTACCAGAATTGCACTAGGATAATTACGGCTAGGCGGTACTTACGGTTATCGGTTAATTCTTTTGGTGGTTCACCGTCAACAACTGAGTTAGATACATAATCCTTGGCAGTATCAATATATCCTCGGATTAGAATATCATCTTCGTTCCCGTCAATTCGTAAAGCGTCTTTGATAGTATCTACTGAAATTTCAATCGGGTTATTACTTGGTTCTGTCATTTTATATCACTCCTAACAAAATAAGAGCCTACCCACTCATCACGAATAGGTAGGCTCTTTGAGTTGATTGTAGTTTTAAGTTAGTTACTTACCAGCGCCCTTGCCGTTGGAAAGTGAAATGTTGATAGCAGCATCGCTTGAAATTGGCTTGTAGTCGTTACGAACGATTACAGACAGGCCCTGGGCGAATTGGTCAAACTTATCCCATTGTGCTGTTACTTGGTTGCGGCGGAATACGGCAACGGCTTCGGCCATGTCACCAACGATTAATGGGAATGAACCATCGGAATTGTTAGGCATGACAGCGTCACTAATCATAACCACAGGGGCACCAAACAGTGAGAAACCACTAGCAGCGGTTGGGTTAGGTTGTAGCAGGTAACGTCCTTCGCTGTCCTTCAAAGTATCCAGGTAGTTAAATCCAGACTGGTTGACTAACCACATCTTGTTCAAAGCAGGGTCAAGGTCAACATTGAAAATCTTCTTTAAGTCGTCGGTAGTAGTGGCGGTTTCTTTCTTGAACGTGTCACCAGTCAGCACCTTCATAATGTTTTGGTTATCGGTATTGTCCACCAGCTTTTGAAGTTGGTTCTTAACTTCGGCCACAATATCAACGGCAGAATCATCGACAATCTCATTTGAGAGGGCAATCTTACCAGCACGGGTCTTCACATCGAATGGAACATCTTCAAACATATTAGCGTCAACGTCCGCAATGTCAGCCAATTCTTCCTTGGTTGCCAAAACCGCCTTATCATTACGCTTAGCAATTGGGTAGTGTCCAGAACCAGTTGAAACGCTCTTAACAGTAGCGTATTGAGCTAAGTTGTACTTGCTGTTCTTTAATTCCAGAACAGGCGTTACAACTTCTTGTGGAATTACGGCAGTAGCACCGGAAGTTTTCAAACCGTCTCGCATTTCACCACGTGAACGAATAAAGTCTTCAAAGCTACGGGTTTCAGTCTTTTCGTTGTTATCAATAATAGTCTTTTCAGTCATTTTTTCCTTTTCCCCCTTAATAAATTGTTCATATGAACGGGTGTCTACATTTACATTCTTATTATCAGAGTTATCAGCATTTACATTAGTTGAATCGTACGCCGGAACAGCCACAATTGAACACTCAAACAGGTCTTTAATCTGGTTAATAGTCCGAGTGATATTGCCCTGGTCGTCCTTGTCCCATTCATCGGAACCATCGTCAATGTCAAAGCTAAAAGAACAGCTATCAAGGTTACCAGCTTGTACGTTGGCGAATACATCGTTGGCAGTAGTGGTATCTGGTAGGGTAGCTTCAAAGTGAAGCCCCTTATCATCTGGGGTCAGCTTTAAAGTACCAGCCTTAACACTTGCTAAGACTTGTGTGTAATCATGGTCGTTGAGCATTAAGACATTAGACAGGTCCACACCTTTAAGAGCGTCCGGTGATACAACTTCTTTGAAGCCCCCTAAATCCTTGCTAGGGGTATTCCAAACAATCGCATAACCAGAGAGCTTCTTTGGGCTGTTCTGGGCCGTTTTAGCAGGTTGTGGGTTATTATCCGTCTTATCCTGCTTATCGCTGTCTTGTGGTTCTGTGGGAGCCTGTGGAGTAGGTTCTGCCGCTCGCAATTCAGCATTAATCGTTAATCGGCGATCTTCCATTATTTTCATTCATTCCTTTCTGTGTATTATCGGTAAAGCTGTCACCATCGCTAGTCGGTGGCAACCCTAACTTGCTACGGGCTTCATTCCTGGTCAGCAAGCCATTGTTATAGCCGTCAATTGCCTGTTGTTGAATGGTAGCAGGGTCAAGGCTTAGCAGCTTATCGGTGTTAAAGGTAAAGTCCTTACCAAACTTCTTAGATAGTTCGCTAGTGAAACAATCAAAGTAGTGTTGTAGGGTACTTTGTAAGTATTGCAGGTTACTTTGTTGCTGGTTGCTATGCTCGTTTTCAAGCCCTAACCGCTCAACGGGCAGACCAAACGCCTTGGCAATCTGTCTGGTTGTCCAGTCGTTAGAGTTGACCAGTTTAAGCACATCTGTATTGAGTGACAGGTTGCTAACGTCCATAGAATCATCAACAACAACGGTTTTCATTGAGTTAGGGCCGGAGTTGGCATCATCGAACTTCTTACGAATGTTATTAACGGCGTCGGGGTTTAAATCGGCTTGCTT
Organism: Limosilactobacillus avium; assembly: GCF_947381485.1. Lineage (NCBI taxonomy): Bacteria > Bacillati > Bacillota > Bacilli > Lactobacillales > Lactobacillaceae > Limosilactobacillus > Limosilactobacillus avium. The sequence continues at coordinate 142,692 of NZ_CANCWN010000002.1, forward strand.
GACCTTGACCACCGTTGTACCGTGAATCCCGTTATTAAAGAAGTTAAGCAGCAACTTGTTACCAGCATTCTGTACGCCTAATTCATCTTTCAACGCATACAGGGGGCTTAATCCAGATACACCGTCAAGGGTGAAATATTTGAAGTGCAGCACCTTGTTAGGTGGAATCACTCGCTTAATTTTCCCGTCAGGTGAGTAGGTATACTTTAAGCGCCCGGTGATTGTGTCTTGGCTTACGGTCATTTGATTGTTAGGAATAAACCGCAAGTTATGGTTAGGCAAAATCTCAGCAAACGAATTACCGTTGAGTAATAAATTAGCCATTAAAGCGTATTTAAAATGGAAACCGTCCATCGTGTCGTTAGGGGAAACGTTAATCATCTTGTTAATAACGTCCGTGTCGCACAATACCGGGTTTGAAGCTACGTCACTGGCAATAATATTGATTGCCGTAAAAACATCGCTATTACGCAAGTTTGACGGTGATACATAGGCGTAGGGGTCGTCACTTGAAATGCTAACCAACGCATCAAGAAACGGGTCATGATTGGTTGTAGTCGTATTCTTATTAAACCAGTTATTAAACAAACTCATTAATTCATCTCACCACCTTTCATTGCAAAAACTCTGGACTGGAGTAGAAGTCATTTAACGTCTTGCTCTTCTCTTGGTCAGTAAAATAGGTTCGGGCGAAAACATAAGCATTCATAAGGGCCGCCGCCGGGTCAATCCGACTGTTAGAGTTACGGCTTCGCTTTTGTAGTTGCCAGCCGTTGTTATCTTCTTTAATCCGGGCATTAATCATTGAATAGCGAAGCAGTTGGTTATCATCATGAATGATCTTCTTTTGGAATAGATTGTCTCTAAACTCACGGGTCGGAACATTGAGAGTTAAAGTCCCTTGTCGTACTTCAATTAGTGGAATATCTGGCAGCTCTCTTTCACACTTGGCTAGAATGTTATTGAAATTCCACGGGTCATAGCAGATAGCTTTCACATTCCAATGGTTTTGGCGAATGACGTTTTGCAGATAAGCGAACACATCGTCAATATCAATCACACCAGAAGCTAAGGTAGTGATAGAACATTCACCACGTTTTTCACCAGCCCGATAGTTAAAGCCGTCTAGTTTAATTTTGCGGTCTAGGCCGTATTTAGTACCTACCCAGGAATGAGAATCCACGTAAAAACGGCCATCAATTGGAACTACCCAACTAATCGCCGTTAAGTCGTTTGTCTTACTCATATCAAAGCCAATATAAACGTCACGCCCGGTAGTGTCGGGGGTGTCTATTTCGGTTTTATCCCAGTCGTCCACACTAATATAGGAATTATCGGCAGCTTGAAGCCACATATTAAAATTCTTTGTTAGCACCGGAATTAAATCGTCCTGTGCGATACCTAGGTTTACATCATCTTGAATCTTTGGTTGCATACGCTTCTTAATCGCTGGTATTTCAAAGATAGGGTTAGCCTTAATCCACGTCTTAGGCTTAGTGACTTCTTTACGGTCGTCCAGCTCCCAGATAGCAATAAAATAGCGATCTGCTTGCTTCTTACCAGCTAACACATCGCTTAACATCTTATATTCAGCATACATTGGAACGTTAAGGTCCAGGCCACTCGTAGAAATAATGAGTAGCAGGCTATTTGGTTCCTGTGCTTGCCCGGACTTCAAAACATCATATACCTTGCGGTCTTTGGCTGCTGCGTACTCATCAAGAATTATCGTTGTCCCGGCGTAACCATCAAGGGTATTAGTGTCACTAGCTAGGGCCGTAGCAAAGCTATCGGTAGGTAGGTCGGTGATACGTTCCTTTTGCACCTTTACCCGGTGACGGACTAATCGACTAGTCTTTTGTACCTGTCTGAGACTACTTGAAAGCATATCGTAACCCAACTTCGCTTGTTTCAAGGCGTTAGAGACGAAAAGGACTTGGCGGTTCTTAGCTGGTTTGTTTTCCATCATCAAACCAATAGCGGCCAGGGAAGCGGCTAGATAGGTTTTACCAGACTTACGGGCCATTGATACCATACCCTGTGTGTAACGCCGTTCACCGGTTTCTTTTACTCGCCAGCCGTATAACTCGCTTACTATCCATTCTTGGTATTCGGCTAGGTGAAACTTACCACCATCGGTTAATGGCAGCATCTGGACAAACTGGCAGGCTTTACGGGCCATCTTTTCATCATAGTAGTAGGGGAAGTCGTCACTCTTTGAACGCTCTAAATCACGTTTATAACGCTCACAGGCAAGGCGTATCTTCTTCCCGGCTACGATCTTACCAGACAATACATCATCAACGTATTTAATCAACTTGCATCATCTGCCAAGAAGTCAGCAAACGGGTCTTCCGGGTCTTGTTGCTTTACCTTTTGGTTTTCTAACTTGGCCCGGCTACTAATATTCAAGCCAAAGTCACTGGCAATTGCTCGCATATTCTTAATGGCCTTGTCTTGCATATTGAAGTATGGATTGATCTTCTTAGTGCCTTGCGAAGTCATGACACACAAACCATCTTGAAGGATATATTTCTGGCAGGTGTGAACCGTCTGTGCTAGGACACAGTAATTAATTAATTGGCTACGGTCTAGGTTGCTTGCTGGTGTTTCCTTTTTGAGTAGGGGCACGATCTTTTGCCATTCCTTACGGGCGTAACCGTGTAACTCTTCGGGAACCGTTTCATCAATTGCTTCATAGTTTTCTTTAAGGTTATTCTGGACTTCTTCACGATCAGCTAACTGGTCTTTTGTCCAGTGACCTCTCAACTTTTCTACTGGTTTAATGTTTGCCATACAATTCACCACCTTAACATAGCAAAAATAGCCAATAGACGAATATCTAATGGCTATTTATACCCAGTAATCTTTATTATACGAATATTATACCCTTTTTAAGTGAAAAAGGCAAACAATTGTTCGTGATTATTACGGGTTACTTAATCAATTTACCCCCTAATAATAGCGATTTACATTTCTATTAATAATATGTATAAAAAGCTGTATATTATGTGTTTTATACATAGGAATAATGGAAAACCAGGCAAATTGGACCTTTATTGAAGCGAAAGTCCCTGCCCCGCTCCCCTCTGGCAAGCATAGGCCCGGGGGTAAAATGACGAACAATAATTTTATTTTTCATTTATTGTTCGTGTTTTAGCCATACGCTTATGCTTTTCTTTCCATGTCTTTCGGTTATGGCATGAATAGCAAAGACTTTGAAGGTTGTCTTTGTCTAGTCGCTTACTCCAGTCGTCTCTTAGCTCAATCACATGGTCCACAAGGTCAGCCTTGCGATAGATACCATGTGCTTCACAGGACACGCATAAAGGGTGCATCATTAACCAACGGTGACTTAGTTTCTTCCATGCTGCCGAACGATAGAAGTGTTGGTACTTGCCTTCGTGTTGGCTAGTTATCCGCTTATGGTAGACAGCCTTATTAATCATGTGTCGTTCTTGTTTGTCTGCTTGGTCAATTGGCTTGTGGTATTCGTGCTTACTACAATAGCGTTGGTCATAGGGAATCAGCTTAGAACAACCAGGATAATTACATAGGTGAATTGGTTTCATGTTATTACCTCCAATACAAAAGGGAGCAGTAACTAGCTACTCCCTCAATGCTTACTTTCTTGTTGTATGTCCCTTAGCTTGTCTCAATGTTACTAAGTCAAAGGCATTCAATCGTTCGTCACTGTTAATGTTAACAATATCATAATGCTGTCCTTTGTACTTGGCCTTGTAATTCTTCTTGATACTTGGGTTGTGCCTGATAACTAGCACCAGGTCAACGTTAATGTTAGTACCCAGGTTAGAATATGTCTGGGTCATGGTGTTATTGTATTCGCCAGACCATACGGTAGCTACTTCGACAGGTGAGGTAACATTAACTCCCATTTTATTCTGGTGACTCTTTACCGTTTCAAACGTCACTTTACTTTTCATTCTAGTAATGTCATAGTTCAACATTATTTATCACCGTCCTTGTAAATCACCAGTGCATAACGGCTTAAGAAATCTTCATCTTCGTTAACTTGATATTTAATATCAATTAATTCTTTGTCTTTGATAAACTCATTAATCTGTTCTTCTAAAGTGTGCTTCTTCTTACTCTCTAATCCACTGTAATGTACAAATTCTTTTGTTTTAATCATGATTATCCTTCTTCCTTCTCTGTGTGAGCGCCCACAATGACACGCTTCATTTATGCTACCGTGTCGCCTTGAATTGCCGTCATAGCAATGTTTGTGACAATAACTACACGGTACGGTAAAAACTAAAAACATTTACTAGGTAACTTACTCTTACAACCCTTACTAGGTTACTCTTTATATAGTGTGTAACCGTGTTGAATATGTATCTATCCTTACGGCACCAAGGGGTAAAGGCATACACGGTAGAAACTTTTAACTGTGTATAACCGTGTTATCTAAACACGTTTATATCCTTTTCTTCTGTGACCAAACAACTTACAATTGTCACTTTTTTTCCATTCGGGGTCGTTATCGAATACCATCGCTATCTTAGCGGTTAGTGTATTCTGGCCACCTCTAGCAATTTCTTTATTGGTTTGATTAAAGGCAACCTGTAATAATTCTGAATTAGTAAATGACTTCATCTTGTGTAAATCCTCTTTAGCAATAATTGTTCTAACGTTATCGCTATTTTTACTTTGAGTAGTAACATAAGCATATACGCCTTCATCTCTAACTCGTTTCCAATATTCCCTCCGTTGAAAAATTGAGAATTTGTCCCAGTCAATTGGAACCAGCAGGTTAGCATATTCCTTCATAAGGTTAGCTTGCATATCAAGAGTATTAGCTTCGGTCTGTTTTTGCTTAGCTATTACTTGCATTGACTTGCTTAACATTAACGGGTGCCCGTTGTCATACAAAGTCTTAGCTTCGGCTAGTACCTGAAAAATTTCTGAATTGTTGTAATCATTAGGCCGTGGTAACTTCTTGGTAGCTCGCTTAATTTCACAGTGAATAGGGAAGAAACGGCGGTTCCCGGTTAGATCGTGTAAATACTCTGTCCGGTTGACAGTACCAATAAATACATTCTTCCGTGGGTGATCTTCATTGATAGTGCCGTACGGGGAACGATAGCTGTCGCTTGTAGCGGTAATAAAGGCTTTCGTTCTGGAAATGGAAGTCTCATTCATTGCTTCTAGTTCGCCAATTTCAATTAACCATTTTGTGTGTACCTTGATTAAATCGTCTTTACGTACACCCATGGTCATAAGCGAATCATCAAAGTATTTTGGCTCTGACAATAAAGAAATAAGAGAACTCTTACCAATTCCCTGGGCACCATCAATTACCGGTACCATGTCAAATTTGACACCTGGATTATAAGCACGGGCAACCAGTCCAGTTAGCCACGTCTCTGTGACCGCTTTAACATATTCGTTATTGTCAGCGCCTAGGTAGTCAATAAAGAAGGTTGCTGCCCGTTTTTTACCGTCCCATTTAACACTTTCAATCCGTTGCTTTACTGGATTATACGAATTATCAAGGGCTGCTAGTTTGATACCAGCTAGAACAGTTTGAGTTGAAGGGGTGTAACGATAGTAACGTTCAATATTATCAGTTAGTTGGTTAGTAAATTTATCGTTAACTGGTACATAGCTATTAGTTTTAGAATCTTTTCGATATTCAGCTTGTTCAGTAAATTGGTTCCAACGAAGCAATCCGCTGTAATGGCTATCCCTAGTTAGGATTAAACGGACGTTTTCTCGTGACTTTGCATTGATAGCGCCATTCTTTGAAGTCAGCATATTGTCCATTACTTCTTGCCTAGAATCCGGCCGAATGCCTAATGCTATTTGATCGGTTAGTCCTAGAATTAGCAGGGCTTTATAATCTGAATTAGACATTTCAAGGCTTTTAACTTTTTTGAGAACGTCAGCGCCGAACATAGCTGCTTCTTTCTTTGAATACTCGTCTAGCAGCATATCTTCAATTTTGTTCGCAAGCTCTACGCTTTTTGAATTAGAAGAGAATCGGTAACTAAATGCTTTAATTTCTTTTTTTAGTGCTTGAAGTTGTTTTTCAATATTTTCATCACTCATTTATTCAATAACCCCCTTTACGATAATCTTTGGCTGACGTTTCTTCCAACTGTTAAACTGTGCAGATTTATAGTTAATTGCGTTTTGAATAGTTATATCGCCATACGTAAAACCGCCAGTTTGTCGGTCCCACTTGGGCCTGTATAGTTGTGTCTGTCGGAAAATCTCGTCCATTAACTGGGGGTCGCATTTGGTCCAGTAGGCCAGCATATTGCAACAGCTCTGATCTTCGGCACTGTGGTCGAAGTCAAATACCTTGTGGGCTTGCGCTTCTCTTGTACTGTCAAAAACTGGTACATCAAGCCAATTGCGAAGACGCTTATCATCTCCAGTATTACTATTTAGGATTGCTTGCATTATTTTTTTAGCAGTAGGTGAAAGCTGTTGACGATGTTTAATCTGGACAGGCTTAGCGTCCACATTGGTGTTCTGTTCTAATTCTTGGCCGAATACCAGTTGGTAGAGTTGTGACCACCTTTCCTGGCCAATTGTGGTTATATGTGACGTTTCATCGTTTAGACAGTTACCAGTTAAGGCTACGAATCTTTTATCATGGTAAAGTTCACGGCTCTTGTTGTTGGTGTATTCATCTTTAACCTTTTTGTATTGACCGAAGTTAGTTACGGAACTTTCTACTCGGAAAATAAAATGCAATCCAGATTGTGACGTAGATACTTCACAGTAGGTGTCGTCTAGTAAAAAGAGAATCTGGTCAATCAGATTGACTTCGCCTAGATTATGTTCGGCGATTGTGTCGGTAATATCGTCTAGGTCCAGTAAGCACCAACTATCACCTAGGTAGAATGATGGTCCGCCGAATACAGCAGGGGCTTCGTGGTAATATTGCCGTGCTTGTTGGTAACTACACCAAGTTACCGGGTCATTACTTTTGCCAGGCTGATTGCGAAGTGGGTCCCAGGGAATTTTATTTATGTGGCCGCTTACCTCAATATCACGCTTCCACAGTCCCCAGCGGTTAGCGTGGGCCATTTTTGCAGGGAAGGCTATTGTTTTAGGCATTGTCGCCACCGCCTTTCACTTCGTTATATGCACTAAGTTGTTTAGTTGAATCAATTACATTGCTCTTGGCTATCGCTAGTAATGTTTCAATAGCGCTCTGGTCACGTTGAATTTCATATGCAATTGCCCGTGCTTCTTCTGTGGTAAGGTTTCTCGTTCCAACGTGATCTAGTGTTAGGTCTAGCTCATCATCTAGGGCCTGAAGTAGATCAGTAGTCTGGTATAGCTTTGTTAAAATATCATCAAAATTCATTCTTCCAAATCCTTTCATCTGTGTTAAAATGAAAGGGTAAAGATATTTATGTTTCACGTCCTCAAAGCCAGCCAGCTCAAGGACTTTTTTTGTTTCACAAATATTCTTTACCCTAAAAGCGTTAGTCGTTGTCAGTGTCTGAATTGGCGTTCTCACTGTCAGCGGCTTTTTCGTTTTCTAGTTGATCTTTAGTCTTAGTCATTCTCAATCGTCCTTTCTATAAGTAGTTAATGATTGAAGCAATTAAAGCTAACAAGGGAAGTAGTGTCATACCGTAGGCCCAGGCCCGGTCGTCCGGGCTAGTGAACCAAAAGTTCAGTATGGCCTGGTCAATCTTAGCTAACATTGAATCACCTCCTAACATATCCCCCGTGCCGGTAGTTGATTACTTTGTAGCCATAAACTTGTCTAAGTCATTGCGATTGAAGCGGTAGGTCTTACCAATATGTTTGTAAGGAATATCGCTAGTATCAATCCAATCGTTTAATGTTCCAAGCGAAATGTGAAGATAGTCAGCCGCTTCTTTTTTACTCATGTATAATGGGTATTCACTTTTAAGCGCCTGGTCTTTGGCTTGAAGAATTGCTTGAATTGCAACTTCTTTAATGTCGTTTGCAAAATTATCAGAAATTTTGGTTTCGGTAGTTATCGTTGCCATTATTTCACCTTCTCTCTCAACATTAACTCAACCTAATCTCAAAAATAAACTCAGTTAGGCTCAACTAATACTCAACTAACTGATTGACTTAATCATATAGCACTATTAAAATAAAGTCAACAACATTAACTCAACTTTTTCGAGGACAAATGGTGATGATACTTAGTGAATAAAAAAGAAATCGGCAAAAGAATTAAAGCTATAAGAATGAGATTAGGAGAAAACCAAACACAGTTTGGTGAGCGCTTTTCACCACCAATTGGGAAAGGTGGTGTTTCCAGGTGGGAAAGTGGCGATACAAAGCCCAACGCCAAAAGATTAGAAAAAATAGCTGAACTTGGCGGTGTTTCTGTTGAGTATCTTATTAACGGTGAACATTTGAATACCAAGGAAACTATAAAGCTTATTGAAAAAGTAAGAAATTATAATGCAATTAAAGAACTTAAATTAAGTGAAGAAGACAAGAAGCAGGTCAATGCAATTCGATTAGAGGGAGCTATTCTTGTTAATGACGCAATTGAGAAAACTAGAAGAAAAAATATAGAACTTCTCAATAGGGCAAAGAAAATTATAGAGAAAGAACCATTAAATGCCGCAGAACTAGGAATATATAACGGGTTTATTTCACTATTTGAGTTGCTTAGAAATTATGGTTCCCCAGACCAACAAATTAATTTTGAATCTGTTATCATTTCTATGTGGCAAATTGCCAATGGGAACATGGAATATAATAAAGACGATATTCTTCCCAATGTTGATAAGTTACTATCTAGTTTTCCTATTAAGAAAGATGATAGTGACGAATCAAAGTAGGGTACCATTTCCACACTAATTTGATTATGGTACCGTCGAAACCATTATGGTACCGATTGAGCCTTACAGCCACAAGGGATTAGGCCATGCGGTACCATTTTTACCCGGAATTGATTATGATACCGTCTTTTATGTAGAGAAAATGTAGTCTACATTCTACATAAGTCTCTACACGGTTGAGCCTTACTCTCCCAAGGGGTTAGGACACTATGTAGAGATGTAGAGTTTTGTTTTGCTTATTATGTATTTTCACCTCTTAACATATCCCCCGTGTCGATGAGCTGAGCGAATCGAAAGGGTGAAGTTAATGAGCATTACAATTTCAAAGGTTAAGAATGGTTATCAAGGCTACGCTTATTATTATGATGGAAACAATAAGCGCCACAAAAAGTCGGCTGGCCGTCACAAATTACGAAGGCAAGCTAAAGAAGCAGCACTGGAACTTGAAGCTAAGCTAAAAGAAAATAATTCAGCTAGTAAAGATATTAGTTTTTACGATTACTATAATCGTTGGTTTGATCTTTATAAGAAGAATAAAGCCCAAAGTCACAGTGCTAGTTATCAATATGAGTTGTTTGGTAAATTGATAAAGAAGTATTTCAAGAAAACCAAGTTAAAAGATATTGTCCGTTCTGATTATCAAGCATTTATTAATTGGTATGGTGAACACCATGCTTATGAATCTGTAAGGAAACTAAAAGGTGCTTGTGACACTTGTATTTCTTATGCGATTGATGATGGAATCATTAATCGGAATTTTACAAGAAATGTTGAAATAGCCTATAACAAAGATAATTCTCGTAAGACTGAGTATCTTAGCAACGAGGAACTACATCGGTTAAAAGAATTTATTGTTAGTAAGCTTGAGCGATATAACACTAGTCGTTATATGATACTTACGGCAATCTACACCGGAATGAGGAAAGCAGAAATACAAGCGTTAACGTGGAATGATATTGATTTCTTGCATTCTACAATTTCAATAAGTAAATCGTGGGACGAAAGAGAAAAAGCCTTCAAACCCACAAAGACAAAATCAAGCAACCGGGTCATTAGAGTTAACCGTAAGTTGCTAAAATATCTTGAAGATTTGAAGGCCAATGGTTCTACAATGGTTTTTAAGAATGTGTTCGGAACAATACCGACTTCTAATGCTTTAAATAGCTGTCTCCATTCAATAATGAAAGAAGCTAAGTTGAGTAAAAAAGATTTTACCTTTCACTCATTACGGCATGTTCATGTTGCCTATTTGATTGGTCAAGGTGTCGATATAAATGCAATCAGTAAGCGACTAGGGCACTCAAACATAAATATTACTCTGGGTGTTTATTCTTACTTGATTGAAGAATACAAAAATAAAAACGATAATCTAATCGTTAAAAAGCTGGAAAGCATTTAATTGAGCTAAAATTGAGCTAAAAACGTTATAAATCGCTCTACACCGGCATTTAAAAATGCCGTGCGGGTGATTTTTTTATTTTATGCTGATTATCAATAGCGCTAAAACGTTGATATATCAGCATTTTTATTTTCCTAAAAATCTATAAAAACGTATTTTTTAGCAAGTCCACGACAAACTCACGACAAAATTTTATTTCTTGCCGGCGTTGATAGGTCACCAATTAGGCGGCCTTTTTATTTTGCCCTGCGGAAAAGGGTGCGGAAAAATCATCCCCTAATTGCTGGCGATTGCTTTTAGGGTGTCGGGATTGTCAGCATGATGGTATACTCAAAGAAAAAATAGTGGTCGTTGGGGACACCGTGTGTTTAACCATCAACCCGGACACCACAACCCGCTAGAATTTTCAGCCCATGCAATCCATAAAACCGATTGAGGGCTTTTTTAGTTGCTGGGGGATGTTAATAACCTGCCATGCTATAATTAACGAGTATTGGGTTTGTTGTGAGTTCAATTTTTGAACATTAAAGGGCGGCTATGTGATGGCTGCCTTTTTTGTTGCTAAAACGGGGATGTTTTTCTAATGGTCATCCCCGATAAATACCGGTTTGATAACATTTAACCAGTACTACCCCCCCTAGGGGTAAAATTTTTAAAATTAACGCTTGCGTGCAGGCCGACGGCATTGTGTGCCGCTCTCTTCTGAGTGGTAACGGGGGCGGGGTGTTTTAGTGCAATCAATTCGTTATCGGTGCAAAGCGTGGATAAATTGCACCGGTAAATAAAAAGGACAGCTAACCCGCTTGGCTAGTTGTCCTGGTCGTTTAGTTCTTGCTACCGTTTCTTGATATAATCTGCCAGTATTGCTAGGTCGTCCTTTTGCTGTATATTGAAATGCTGAATAACTTATGTAACATATATAACTTGTACAGATATATGAATCTGACATAACGACCAATGTGCCATTATCAAGTTGGGGAACCGTCCTCCAGAGTACTGCGACTGCAGAGGCGATTTTGGACCGCCTTGTCTATCATTCACACGTGATTAAGATCAAGGGGAAGTCATACCGTTTGGCATCGGTCAATTCTTAAACCGCCCGAATCATACATTTTTAAACCGCCATAAAACGACAATTCAAAACCGCCCTTGACAGAAGGGACAAATAACAAGATTAAAGTTATTAAACGAACCGCTTATGGTTTTCGTAACTTCTTCAATCTTCGGGCTCGTATCCTGCTCGCCCTACCTAATTCATATATTGCCATCAACTGGAACCATAAAAGAACAGCTCATGCCAAATTCCAGACACGAGCTACTTAAAACTTATTCTATTTTCTCATCAGTACTTCTTGACGAAGAGCCATAATACAGAAAAGGACGTTGAACACTGCCAAAAGCAAAATCAACGTCCTCACAAAGTGTTAAGTTATGAAACCCCATATGAAGTATTTTTTGACAAACCGTTGCACTTAGTTTGACAATTCGCCGTACTTATTTAAGGTCAGTACTCAGTTATAAAATTTATCAGAGTGGTGGAATCCAGCATAAGTGTAGCCATACCTATCGTAACCATCTTTATCATAGCCATAAGGATTGTACCCATATCTGTCATAGCCATTAATATATTCCGGTGGGTACTCGTTACTTGAATTTATCGTCGTTACATAATAGTACGAGAAAGGAATAATTCGTGGCATTTCAGTCCAAGCATAGCCATCCCTATCATGATGACTTTTGTCAAAACCTGCTCTGTCATAGCCTTCTCTGTCATAGCCATTTTTGTCATAGCCATTTTTGTCATAGCCATCTTTATCGTAACCGAATGGGTCATAGCCATCTTTATCATAGCCATTGATATAGGACGATTTGGGTAACCCTGTTTCTGACATTTTAATTTTATTAAAGCCATCCCTGTCGTAGCCATATTTGTCATAGCCATCTCTGTTATAGCCTTCCCTATCGTAAGCGTAGTAACTAAAAACATTGTCACCAGTATAACCATCTCTATCATATCTTTGTTTATCATAGCCTTCTCTGTTATAGCCTTCCCTATCGTAACCTTGTTTATCATAACCATCTCTGTCATAGCCATTTTTACCATAGCCATTTTTATCATAGCCATCTTTATCGTAACCGAATGGGTCATAGCTATCTTTATCATAGCCATTGATATAGGACGATTTGGGCAACCCTGTTTCTGACATTTTATTTTTATTAAAACCGTCCCTGTCGTAGCCATCTTTGTCATAGCCTTCTCTGTTATAGCCAAATCTATCGTAGCCTAAATCAGTATAACCGTCTCTATCGTAACCTTGTTTGTCATAGCCATATCTGTTATAACCGTCTTCATCATAACCTCGTCGATCATAGCCTTCTCTGTTATAGCCATTTCTATCATAGCCAGATCTTTCGTAGCCATCTTTGTTAAATCCTTCTCTATCATAGCCATATTTGTCATAGCCATCTTTATCGTAACCGAACTGGTCATAGCCACTTTCATCATATCTAACTCCTCTAATAAGGTAATCCCAGTCTCTGTTTTTGTAATCTTTCATATTATCTACCCCAACATTAATATATTCACAACTTAATTATAATACATATTTATTATTTTGATTTTGAAATTATAGGCACGAATAAAAGCTTCCCTATTTTTTGCTGTGCTTTTTCCGGCCGACTAATATTCTCGTATGTTGTTACTACTAGAATTATTTTTTAATATCAATAGTAAAGGGAGTATTAGCATGGATAACTTGTGCTAATAACTTCATTGTTCTTAAAAATAAACAAACAGCTCATATCTTTTCATAGGGACAAGCTACTTGATTTAAATTTATTTATCGGAACTTATTGATGAAGAACCAAATCATTAAACTTTTGTCTAATATTTGTTATTAGGTACTTTAAGTTAAAAAATTACTTAAAAAATAAATAAAGTATCATTATTAAGACACAAACATTGCCAATAGTCTCTCCAAAGAGAGCATACATAATAACTCCAAGTATTCCAAAAACTAATATGGCACTAAAACATCCTGTACCCTCAAAAATATGGTTGCCATATATATACCAACCCCCTGTACCAAAAATCATACATCCTATAACTCCAATTACTAATGCTAGCGCAACAATTGCTCCCATTAAATAACCTCCAGATATAAGTTAAGTAGCCTTGTTATTTTTAAGTACATACTTAAAATGTAAACATTATCATTAAAACTTATTCAATAGCCTTAGTATTGTACCATACCTAAAAAGTTTGTGACTTCAATAGTTATTCAAACTCTATACTTTCTTATTTAATTTCTTCAAATTTTGGATTGTGAATATTAATAACGAGAGTATTTTGTTCTTTTACACTATATGACTTTTGCCATCTATTGTCTTCATTGCCGTTCCAAGGCAAGTAAATACTTTCTATAGTATGATCATTAAAAATAACATCAACGTTCACAATGTCATTCCAGTAATTTATTCTTTGTTTTAAGGTGTAGCCACTGAATGTCCTGATTTTATCATTCATTAAATATTCTCTATCTAATTGAATTTCACAATATTCGGCATTATATTCAATAATAAGTCCACTACTATCATTTTTCTTATTATACTTCAATCTTTGCTGGGTTAATCCTCTAAAATCAATTGATTTAATTGCACTTTTAGGAACAGTCATACTTTCCATATTTTCAAAATCCAATTTGATTGATACAAAATCGCCTTTTAACATTTCAATATCCTCTCAAAAATAAATTAATTAACCTTTATCTATTTACTACTTTAATAATACGACTAACCTCTTCAAAATCCACATTGTTCATTGCCTTAACTAACTCTCCTTGATACCGTGGAAACCAAAGTTCTTGTTTATGTTGTCCTGCAATGGTCTGTAAAAATATTTTAGTAGTTCTACCATTACCCTCTCTAAATGGATGGAGCTCATTTATATCAATCAATAAATTTGCATAATCTATAGCTAGCGGTTTTACCTTGGCATTAGTGTCAGCTAGTTCTCGATTAATCCATTTTTCTGCCATGTCCATACTTGACCAAGGTTGAAACTGATGTCCATTTTTTGATAGATCATAAGGCGGTCTGTGCTCATGACGATCTTGTCCTGCCCAAGAATAAATTCGCCCGAAAAGAAACCTATGCATTAGCTTAAAGTCACTGATACTATTAACCTTAAATTTATTTGGATTCAATTTAATAGCTTTAATTCGTTGACTTACCGTATTAAATTCCATAGAACTTAAAAATTCAGATTGAGTAATTCCTAGTTTATTTCGCAAGGTGCCGTTTGAGTACTTAAATTCTTGCTCAAGAGTATCATTTTTCATAGTAACCACCATAGATTCTTTGATAATCATGTAACATCTTTTTATCATTAGAAGGAGAATATTCTATTAGTTTTTCGATATCCTTTTTTGTTGGTTTCCATCCTTCATAAACATTAAATAGAGTTGCATCTTTAACCGCATGATATTCACAACATTCTTCAATATGAATACCCATAATGGTTTGTTCCATATCATTAAAAACAAATTCTTCCATAGCTTACGACCTCAAAATACAGATTTTATTTTGGCAGATTGTAAAATTTAAGTTGAACATTTAAGTGGACAGAAAAAACCATCAAGGTCTTTAATGGTGTTACCACACA